>JBBIIR010000116.1:0-6516 GCA_037446455.1 Hydrogenophilales bacterium
GGTGCAACACACCTCGACGCAGGAGGAAGCGAAACGGACCCGGCCGGTGGCGGTGGAGACGGAGCTGGTGGCCTTCGGGCCGGTGGCGGAGGAACTGGGCAGGGTACGGCCCGGCACCGACCTCCATCTGCAAGGCTTCGTCGACCGCAAGGGCGCGCGCGACCCCCGTCTCGAACTACATGTGACCGAATTTGGAATCCTGGCTCCGGGCTGACCGGAACCGCAACGATCTAGGAGTTGGAAAATGCCTTTCATCAAACGCAAGCCGCGTCCCAAGAACCCCAACGGCGCCGCCCTGTTCCGCCGCCGCAAGTTCTGCCGCTTCACCGCCGAGAAGGTCAAGGAAGTGGATTACAAGGACATCGAGGTTCTCAAGGACTTCATCAACGAGTTGGGCAAGATCATTCCCGCCCGCATCACCGGTACCAAGGCGCGCTACCAGCGCCAGTTGTCGGTCGCCATCGAGCGCGCCCGCTTCCTGGCCCTGCTGCCCTACACCGACAAGCACAACGTCTGAACAGGAGCGCGAACATGGAAATCATCCTGATGGACAAAGTGGTCAACCTGGGCAACCTGGGCGACGTGGTCAAGGTCAAGGACGGCTACGCGCGCAACTTCCTGATTCCCCAGGGCATGGCCAAGCGGGCCACCAAGGTCAACATCGCCGCCTTCGCCGAGCGCAAGGCCGAACTGGAAAAGCTGGCCGGCGAGAAACTGGCCGCCGCGCAGGCGCGCGCCGAGAAGATCGCCGGCATGACCGTCACCATCGCCCAGAAGGCGGGCGTCGACGGTCGCCTGTTCGGCTCGGTGACCAACGTCGACATCGCCCAGGCGCTCTCCGCGCAGGGCGTGGAAATCGCCAAGGCGGAAGTGCGGCTGCCGGAAGGCCCGTTCAAGATGGTGGGCGAATACCCCGTCACCCTGGCCCTGCATTCCGACGTGACCTGCGACATTACCGTCGCCGTGGTGGCGGAAGCCTGAGTCTTCCACCCCCCGCGAAAAAGGCCGCGCGAGCGGCCTTTTTTGTTGGCCGCGCGGCCCTCAGGCGGGCCGCGCCAGCACCAGTTCCGGGTCGTCGGCGTGCTCCAGCAGGATGCGCCGCACCCGCTCCTGCCAGAGGCGGGCGAACTCGATCTGTTCCCAGGGATCGGCCACGCCGCCCACCACGCGGGCCATCAGCGGGGCCATCTCCGGTGCCGGCGGCACACGCTCGGGGTGGTAGTCGAGCAGCGTCGCGGCGCCCGTATCCAGCCGCGTGAGGCGCAGCTCGGCGGGCAGCTCGACGCCGAAGCGCAGCAGGTCGCGCCGGCTCTGGCGGCCACCCAGGCCCTTGAAGCCTTCCTCGCCGGCGGCGCCGGTGATCAGGCCCAGCACGTTGCCGACCACGCCGGCGGCGCCGGCCTCGCGCGCGGCCCGGAAATCCACGCGCAGGCCGCCGCGTTCCGGCAGGTCGTCGCCGTAGAGGGCGCGCAGGCCGCGCCGGGCCATCAGCCAGGCGCCCGCCACCGTCGGGCAGGAATGGCCGGCCAGCTTGACCGCGTCGGCGTAGCGGTAGTCGATGAGGCCGTCGGCGGCGGCGCCCAGGATCGCGGCCAGGGGATCGCGCAGGGTGATGAGGGGAATGTCCTGGAAGAAGGCGGGAAAGTGCATGCGGTACTCGCGGTCGGATGCGGGAGCGTGGATTCAAGCGCGATCGCCCGGCCGCCGCCTTGATCTTGTGCAAGCCCAGGCGCGCGGATCGCGGCGCGGTGTCCGCCAACCCCGTCCCGAATTACAATGCCGCTTCCCCGCCCGAGCCTGCCCATGTCCGCCGTTTTCGATCCCGAACTGTCCGCCCTCAAGCTGCCGCCCCATTCCGTGGAGGCGGAGCAGTCGGTGCTGGGCGGCCTCATGCTGGAGAACACGGCCTGGGAACGCGTCGCGGACCTCATCAACGAGCGGGATTTCTACCGCGCCGATCACCGCGCCATCTGGAAGCAGATCGTCCGCCTCATCGACGAAAACAAGCCGGCCGACGTGGTGACCGTGGCCGAGGCCCTGGAATCCTTCGAGCAGCTCGATCAGGCCGGCGGCCTCGCCTACCTGGCCGCGCTCGCGCAGAACACGCCCTCCGCCGCCAATATCCGCCGCTACGCCGAGATCGTGCGCGAGCGCTCGGTGCTCCGGAAGCTGGTCGAAGTGGGCGCGCAGATCAGCGATTCCGCCCTCTCGCCCGCCGGCCGCAGCGCCGCCCAGATCCTCGACGAGGCGGAAGCCAAGGTGTTCGAGATCAAGGAGGCGGGGGCCAAGACCACCCAGGGCTTCCAGGCCGTCCAGCCATTGCTGATGGAAGTGGTGACGCGCATCGACGAGCTCTACAACCGGGACAACCCCAGCGAGGTCACCGGCGTGCCCACCGGCTTCACCGACCTGGACACCAAGACCTCCGGCCTGCAGCCGGGCGACCTCATCATCGTCGCCGGCCGGCCATCGATGGGCAAGGCGCAGCCACTCGACGCGAAAATCAGAACCCGCACCGGCTGGTGCCGCATGGGCGACCTCAGGGTGGGCGACGCGCTCGCATCCCCGGATGGCCAGCCTTCGCGGGTCAAGGGCATTTACCCCCAGGGCCGGCGCCAGGCATACCGGGTGCGCTTCTCCGACGGTCGTTCGACGGAATGCTGCGCCGAACACCTCTGGCGCGTGCATTACCGCGACTGGCCGGCACCGCGGGTGCTGCGCACCGACCAGATCATCGCCATGCTGCAGCGGGTGCGCTACCGCAACCGCCTCTGGATCGACCCGCACAATGGCGAGTTCGGCCATGACGAGGCCCTGCCCATCGATCCCTGGCTGCTGGGGGCCTTGTTGGGCGACGGCTGCCTGTCCGGCACCGCGTTGCGTTTCTCCACCGCCTCCGAGGAGTTGTTGCGGCGCGTCGGCGCCCGCATCGGCGAGACCATGACGGTGACCCACGCCGGCAATTACGACTATCGCATCGCCCGGAAAAAAATTGCCGAACTGACTGAAGGCAGCCGCCCCGCCGTCAATCCCATGCGCCAACAGTTGGAACGCATGGGGCTATGGGAGATCGACAGTGCCCATAAATTCATCCCCCGGCGCTATCTGGAAGCGAACCGGGAAAACAGACTGGACCTGCTGCGCGGCTTGCTCGACACCGATGGCTGGGTGGAGCGCTGGGGCAGCATCCGCCTGTCCACCGCAAGCCAGCGCCTGGCCGAGGATGTCGCCGAGCTGGTGCGCTCACTCGGCGGGTGGTGCTCGATCAGCCTGAAACAGCCGCATTTCCGTGGCGCGGCCGAGGTGTCGCGCCGGCCGGGACTGCCCGCTCACGTCTGCCACATCTTCCACCCGCAACCGCGTACCTTGTTGCTGCAGTCGGAAAAACTCGCGCGCCTGCCGGAAGCCTGGCAACGCCAGAAACGTCTGACCTTCGAGCGCATCGAGCCCAGCCGCCTGGAGGAATGCCAGTGCATCGCCGTCAGCCACCCCTCGCGGCTGTACGTGACCGACCAGGACGTGGTCACGCATAACACCGCCTTCAGCCTGAACATCGCCGAGAACGTGGCGCTGGACGCCAACCTGTCGGTGGCGGTGTTCAGCATGGAAATGGGCGCCAACCAGCTGGTCATGCGCATGCTCGGTTCGGTCGGCCGCCTGGATCAGCACAAGCTGCGCACCGGCCGCATCGGCGAGGACGACTGGCCGCGCCTGACGCACGCCCTCGGCCGTCTCAACGAGACCCCCTTCTTCATCGACGAATCGCCGGGCCTCACCGCCATGGAAGTGCGCGCCCGCGCCCGCCGTCTGGCGCGACAATGCCAGGGCGACCGTCCGCTGGGCCTGATCGTCATCGACTACTTGCAACTGATGTCCGGCGCCGCCGGCCAGAGCGAGAACCGGGCCACGGAGATTTCCGAGATTTCCCGCTCCCTCAAGGGCCTGGCCAAGGAACTGCATGTGCCGGTGATCGCCCTGTCGCAGTTGAACCGCTCGCTGGAACAACGTCCCAACAAGCGGCCGGTGATGTCCGATCTACGTGAATGTGTAACTGGCGATACTCTGGTGATGCTGGCGGACGGTCGCCGGGTACCCATCGCCGAGCTCGTAGGACAGATGCCGGAGGTGTGGTCGGTCGATGCGGAAGGCCGCATCCGCCGCTCGCTCAGTGATCAGGTCTGGGCGGTGGGTAGGCGTCCGGTGTTTCGCGTCAGTCTGGCCAGTGGTCGACACATCCGCTGCACGGGCGCACACCGTCTGCGTGGACTCGAGGACTGGCAGCACGTCCACGAACTGCGACCGGGAGACCGGCTTGCGCTGGCGAGAACTCTGCCCGCCGCATCGCCGGACCGGGACCGCGAAGAGGAATGGCCCGATCATGCGCTGATCCTGCTCGGACATCTGGTGGGTGACGGCAGCTACGTGCGCCACCAGCCGCTTCGTTATACCACCGCGAGCGAGGAAAACAGTTGTGCCGTGGCCGCCGCGGCAGAGACGTTCGGTTCCACCGTCACCCGCCATGCGGGCCGCGGCAACTGGCACCAGTTGGTCATCGCCGGCAACGGCAACCGCTGGCATCCGGCCGGAGTCGGCCGCTGGCTCAAGCGGCTTGGCATCTACGGCCAGCGATCCGCCGACAAGCGTCTGCCGGCGGAACTGTTCGCTTGCGCCAACGACCGCATCGCGCTGTTCCTGCGCCACCTCTGGGCCACCGATGGCAGCATCACCCGCGCCGTCAGCGGCCGCTGGCGAGTGTATTTCGCCAGCGCCAGCCGGGGCCTGGTGTTCGATGTAGCCGCGCTACTGATGCGCTTCGGCATCGTCGGCCGGATCCGCGAGGTGCGCAGCGGCATGTCGTCCTGGTTCACGCTGGACGTATCCGGTCTGGAACAGCAACGGCTGTTCATCGAACGCGTCGGCGCCTTCGGCCCACGCAGTGCCGCCGCAACGCAATTACTCTTGGAGTTGCGATCGGCGCAAGCGAGCGCCAACCCCAATGTCGATACCGTGCCCCGAGAGGTCTTCGGGATTGTAAAGACCGAGATGCGCGCGGCGGGCATTTCGCAGCGTCGAATGGCGGGAATGCGGGGTACTTCCTACGGCGGCAGCGCGCATTTCCGCTTCGCCCCCTCGCGCGAGACGCTATCCGATTACGCAGGCCTGCTCGGCAGCGAAAAGCTGGCCCGCATCGCGGCGAGCGACCTGTTCTGGGACACGGTGGTGACGGTAGAGCCGGATGGCGAGGAAGAAGTCTTCGACCTCACTGTGCCGGGTGACGCCTGCTGGCTGGCCGACGGCATCGTCAGTCATAACTCCGGCGCCATCGAACAGGACGCGGACGTCATCCTGTTCATCTACCGCGACGAGGTCTACAACCCGGACAGCCAGGACAAGGGCACCGCCGAGATCATCATCGGCAAGCAGCGCAACGGCCCCATCGGCATGGTGCGGCTCACCTTCCTGGGCGAGTACACCCGCTTCGAGAGCTTCGCCGGCGGGGGTGGCGGGTATGGCGAGTAAGCATCGCGCCGCCTGATGTCCCGTCCACTGGTCGCCCGCATCGACAGTGCCGCCCTGGCCCACAACCTGGCGGTGGCGCGCCGGGCCGCGCCGAAGGCGAAGATTCTCGCGGTGATCAAGGCCAACGGCTACGGCCACGGCCTGGCCCGGGTGGCCCGCGCCTTCCGGGCGGCGGACGGTTTCGCCGTGCTCTCCATCGACGAGGCGGCCGAGCTGCGCGGCGAGGGCTACACCCATCCCATCGTCCTGCTGGAAGGCTTCTTTCATCCCGACGAACTGCCGGAAATCGCCCGTCTGCGCCTGCGGCCGGTAATCCACCGGCAGGACCAGGCGGAAATCCTGGCCAAGGCCCGGCTGGAGCACAAGGTGGATGTCTGCCTCAAGCTGGATACCGGCATGCATCGCCTGGGCCTGGCGCCGCAACGCCTGGCGGACGCCCTGGCGGTCCTGCGCGCCGCCCCGCGGGTCGGCGGCATCACTCTGATGACGCATTTCGCCCGCGCCGACGACGACCCGGACAGCGTCGCCGCCCAACTCGCGCTGTTCCGCGCGGCCACCGCCGGACTCAACCTTCCCGTCAGCCTGGCCAACTCCGCCGCCCTGCTGCGCCATCCGGAAACCCATGGCGACTGGGTTCGGCCCGGCATCATGCTCTACGGGGCCTCGCCCTTCGCGCAACAGACCGGCGCCGACCTCGGCCTGCGGCCCGCCATGACCCTGGAGAGCCAACTCATCGCCATCCAGTTCGTGCGCAAGGGCGAAGGCGTGGGCTACGGCGCCGCCTACGTCGCCGAGCGCGACATGAAGATCGGCGTGGTGGCCTGCGGCTACGCCGACGGCTATCCGCGCCACGCCGGCACCGGCACGCCCATCCTGGTGGCCGGCCGGGAAACCCGCACCCTGGGCCGGGTGTCCATGGACATGCTGTTCGCCGACCTGTCCGGCGTGCCCGCCGCCCACGTCGGCAGCCCGGTCACCCTGTGGGGCGACGGCCTG
>JBBIIR010000117.1:0-6436 GCA_037446455.1 Hydrogenophilales bacterium
TGCATGCGCTGCAGGCGGCGCGGCTCGGTGATGTCGTAGGCGATGAGGAAGTCGTTGCGCATGGCTCAGTCCGCTTCTCCTTCCACGTCGGCCTCGCCGGTGGCGCGGTCTTCGTTCCACACGCTCTGGAAGCTTTCTTCCGCCGCCTCGTCCTGGCCCACCTCGATCATGCCGATGATGTCCTGGGCATGGCGTTCCAGGGCCTTGCGCAAGTTTTCGGCAAGGGCTTCCCATTGCGCGTAGAAACGCTCCCGCCCGGCCTTGCCCAGAAAACAGCCTTCGCGCGTGGTGGAAAAATCCTCGGCGCGCAGGGTTTGCTTGTTGAACTGGGCAAGGACCCAGTCGTCGACTTCGGCCCGCAGGAATTCCACCAGGTCCGAGGCCATGGATTCGCGGCCGAAGGCGGGGGCATGGTAGAAGCCGATGTAGGGGTCCAGCCCCAGGGCGTGGGCGCCGAGCACCGCTTCGGCGTGCAGCAGGGTGTAGCCCAGGGAAAGGAGGGCGTTGAGGGGGTCGCGCGGCGGCCGGCGGTTGCGGCCGTGAAAGTTGAGGCTGTTCGGCGCCAGGGCGGCCAGGGCGCTGAAGTACAGGTTGGCCGAGGCGCCTTCGAGGCCGCGCAGTTCGGCCACACGGGCCTTGGCTTCGACCTGCTCGTGCATGGCGGCGAGCCCCTTCAGGGCGTGGCTGACTTCGTAGCGCGCATCCGGGCGCTTTTCCAGGCGTTCGCGCAGGAAGCGGATTTGGGCGGCGAGCTTGCCGCGCACGATGTGCCGGGAGATGCGCAGGCAGGCGGCGGGGTCGGTGGCGGCCCGGTATTGGGCGATGCGCCGGGTGGCGTCGTTGTGGGCGCGGGGCAGGAACAGGCTGGGTTCCGCCTTGCGGCCGGAGAGGACGATGAGGCCGATGCCGTGGCCGCCGAGCTTGCCCAGCAGGCGGCTGTCCAGGGTCACGCCGCCGCGGATGATGACGCGCTGGAGGGGGGCGATGGGCACGGTGCCCACGCGCTCGGCGCCGTCGTACAGGACCAGGGCCTCGGCGTCGCAGTCCAGGCGGATGTTCTTGCGGTCGATGTAGAGGGTGGTCATGGTTGGCCTCAGACGAGGATGAAAGCCTGCGCGGGGGCCGGGCTGGCGACGCCGTAGCACCTGGGGCGCATGCGCTCGTCGAGTTGGAAGATGTGGACACGGTCGTTGTCCGCGTCGATCAGTTCACCCAGTTCGCGCATGACCGTGCCCAGCTCCGCGCGCGTGAGCCAGCACTCATAGAAGGATTTCTGGCCGCCCACCTTCCAGCCCAGCAGGTAGCGGTGCACCCTGGCCAGACGCTTGGGGTCGGCGATGTCGTAGGCGACGAGGTAGAGGGTGCGGTCGGGGTTGGCGAGCATGGCATCTGCACGGGTTACGCCTGATGTATAGGCCAGCGCGCCCCGCTGCGAGGGTCTGGCAAGCTTGCCGTCCGCCACCCGCTCGACGCTGGGATTGCCACTCTACGCCGCGAAGTGGTAGCGGCCGAGTCCGAAACTGGCATTCTTGCCGGCGTGCAGCCAGCGTCCGGCATGCAGGAAGGGCAGGAAGGGCGCGAGGTCGCCGCTGAGGGTCCACTCGCCGACGCAGCCGCCGAGGACCATCTCCTGCTTCTGACGGCTGGAGTAGCGGGTCCAGTCGCGCCAGGCCAGGTTCTTGTCGGATTCCACCGCCGCAGCACGCAGGGCCAGGCCGTGAAAATCGACTTCCAGGCGTTGGCCGAGGTGAAATTCGCTGACCAGAGCGACGCGCCGAGTCAGAGCCATGAGGAAGGCGCGCGGGGTGAGGGCCTCCGGCCGCAGGGGCCGGCCTTCGTGCTGGATGCGCAGGGGCGTGGTGAAGCGCAGGCCGATGCGATCCGCGCCGGCCAGCCCGGCGGGCGGCGGCGGCAGGACGGCGGCATGCTCGACCAGTCGCCCGCCCTCGGCATCGAACACGCGTTGTTCTTCGCCTGGTGACTCCAGCCAGACTCGCAGCAGCCGGGCGCTGCCGTCGCCCCGCCCGATGCCGTGCTTCAGGGCGCGCTGCCAGGCGTGGACGATCAGGGGCATCTGCGCCAGCGCCCGGCCGGCCAGCACCAGGTGGAATTCCAGGGTTTCGCCGGGCGCGTAATCCCGCTCGCCCCAGGCGGGCGGTTCCACCACGAAGGGCGCGGGAATCTCGGAGAACTTCTGCAGGCTGTGCTCGGCCGGCGGCGGCGGCGAAAAGATGGCGGGGTGGGGGCAACCGCGGTAAAGCGGGCAGGGCTTGCACTCCTTCTCCCGCGTCATGCAGGCGGTGCGCCGCAGGGCCTTGCCGAAGGCGCCGCGCAGGGCGGAACCGGCGTATTCCGGCAGGTGCAGCGGCGTTTCGACTTCCGCTTCGAAGCGGTAGCGGGCGAGGGGGAAGGGGGTGGGGAGGGTCATGGTTACTCAATAGCCGGCAAGCGGCCTGCTTCGATGCTGGCGATGAGGGATGCGAGCCTATCTTTCATGATGTGTTCATTGAGCAGGGCTTGTTGCACTTCCTGCATGCTGCCGCGCGTGCCATGCGCCACCTGGTTGCGAAGGTTTTTCAGCAACTGGTATTCGTCGCGTTGCCTCCCGCGCGATTGCTTCAGGCGCTCTTCGTGGTTTTTCCTTGCTTCTTCTCGCTGGTCGTAATCTTCGACCGGTACGTGTTCGAGCTGGCACAGCCGGGTGATGACGGCCTCGTAGGCGTAGAGGGTAGCGCGCAGATAATCACCCCGTTGCAAGGCATGCCGCGCTAAACGGGTTTGTTTTTCGAACTGACGATCTTCGTCGAGCCAGTCCAATCGGGCGCGGATTGCGGGGAGCAGAAGCTTGGCGTCGGCGGCCAGATGTGCTTTATCGATGGAGGGACGCACGCGTCGTAACTCTCCAGTGGCGGCGCCCACGTTAAGAATATTTTCGTAGTAGGCCGCCTTCCGGAATGCGTGGCAGGCGTCGTCCGGCAGCCCAGCCTGCCGCAACAGCGGCTCAAAGACGCCATAGTCGCCGTCCTTGTCGAAGCTGGAGAGCGCCTGCAAGCCATCGGCGATGCGCAACAAACCAGACAGGTCGTGCACCGGGGCTTCACCGGTATCCGGATCGTAAGCGCCATACCAGATGCCCTGGATTTGCGCATTGCGCGTGATGCGCAGGTGGAGCGCGGAGAGCAGGGCGAGCATGGGCAGGTGCCGATAACCATGCGTGACATCCAGATGCACGCCGTCGTCTTGCTCGACGTGTTCCGCGATGGTTTCGAGGAGGGCGATCTGTTCGGCCTGGTCCCTGGCATAAGGGATCAGGGCGAGCCGGGTTTCGCATCCCAGTTTCGCCGAGAGCGTGGGCGCGAGGGCGTCGAGTTGCTCCTGTTGCACGGTTTGCGTGCTCACGGCCTCGATGAGCGCGAGCCGTTCCTCGTCGTTTTGCGAGCCCAGGTCGATGTCGCCTTCGAACAGGTGATCCCACATGCTGCCGGCGGTGCCGAGGATGATCAGCCGGTGCGAGGCGAGCCGCTGGCGCAGCGCCCAGCCGAAGAAGGCGAGCGCCTCGGTCTGTTGCCCGTCAGGGAAAAGATAGCGCGTCTGGCGATAACCAGCTTCGGTCTTGGGCACACGTCCGAGAAAACTGATCATGGTGGTCATGGTCTGCTCCTGTTGGAAGGGTATCGGTCCGATGATGTTTTCAGATATCCGGACGGATGCATTCGACCTGTATGCCGAGCGTGGAATCCAGTTTCAGCCAGGGCCGGTCAGTGGTGATGGCGATGGCATCGAGTCGTTGCGCCAGCGCGAGGCAGGCTCGGTCACCCAGGGATAGGCCGAGCTGCCGGGTCTTGCGGCGCAGTTTTCCGGTTTCCTGCGCCAAGGCGGCGTCGTGTTCCTGCACGACGAGTTCGAGCCCGGCGATGAGGTGCGGGATTTCCTCGTCCGGGACGCCGTGATCGACGAACTTGCTGACGAGTTCGGACAAGTTGACCGCGCTGATGACGTGATCGCCGCCTTCTAGTACGTTGGTTACGCGGTCGGCGCCTGGCTCGTTCCAGAAATAGGCGAGCACCGCCGAGGTGTCGAGCACCCAGGTTGTCATGCCTCGTCCTCACGCGCCGCTTCGGCGCGGCGTTCGGCGATCAGTTCGTCGGCGAGCGATTTGCCGGGAACGGGTGGGCAATATTTCTGGAACAGCGCACGCGCCGCCTCCAGCTTGGCGCGTTTGGTTGTTAGCACGAACTCGCCGCCACGCAGTTCACCGACGAGCGTCTCGCCCTCGGTGACACTCAGTGCCCGGCGCACTTCGGCAGGCACGACAACTCGGCCACCTTCTGACATTTTGATTGAGTACATTGATTTTTCTCCATTGATGTTGAGTAATGTCAGATTAGTCATCCGATGTCGTATCAGCAATGGGCCGGACGGAATACGCCTCCAGCCGCGCGCCATAGCGTTCCAGGTCGTCGGCCGACAACTCCCGCCCTCGCGCCTCGGGCGGCAGGTCCAGCGAGAGGTTGTAGAACCGCCCGCCGCGCTGGCACACCTCGGCGGCCAGATTCACCGGCAGGGTGCCGATGATCGTGTCGCCTGGGCTGACGGCCGCAGGGTCCAGGTGGGTTATCAGCCTGTCCACGCTGAGGCCCTGGCGCGTAGCCCATTCCACAGCGCCGGGGTGGCGGGAGACGAACCAGGTGGTCATGGTTGGTCCCCCCGCCGGGCATGGAAACCCAGCACGGCGTTGCCCATGTCCCGGTCATCCGCCAGTTTCCGGAAAGCGAGCAGATCCTGGCGCGCCAGGCCGATCACGATTTCTGCCAGGGTGCTGTCAGCCATAGACCAGTTTGCCTTCTCGTAGCGCCGCATGCAGGGCGCTTCCCGATTGGTCGCCCCAGCGCGCCACGTCCTCGCTGGAGTAGACGAGCACATCCACGGGGATGCGCAGGGGCCGTTATGCCCTGCGCAGACGCACCATTTCCTTGGCGCGGTCTTCGACGTGGGATTCGATCACCAGGAAATCCAGGTCGGAGTCTTCTCCCGCCTCACCCCGCGCGTGGGAGCCAAACAGGATGATGCGCTCGGGGCGGGCGGCTTCGATCAGGGCTTGCAGGGCGGGCTGGAGAGCGGGGGTCATGCTTCACCTTTCAAAGCGGAAAGTTTGAGTTTCCTGCGGGCATCTTTCCAGTCGTCCTTTCTATCCAGCCTCTCGACGAGTTGCGGCAGCCAGGTTTCTAGGGCTTCGGCCAGAGCCCGTTTTTCATCCGCCGTCCAGTCGTCGGCGCCTTCCAGTGCCGACTTGGCAAGCTGCTGGGCCAGGCTGTGCATGCCGGTGTTGGGTTTTTCCCTGGCTGAACCCAATTGGATTTTCCTTGCCTCCGCCTGGGCCTTGAATTCCTCTACTTGACGAAGTTGCGGGGTGAGTGCGGCAAGGCGGGCCTGGCGGGCTGTTTCTTCCTGCCGATGCTTGGCCTGGGTGATCCGTTCGTCCCGAGCCTTGGTCGCCCTGGTTTCGGAATCTCCATTGATCCGCATGGCCCCATACCCGACCGCCGTCTTGGCGCCGAAGCCAAGCCAGTCGAAGGCATGCGCGAAAGCTGCGCGCATCAATGTCTGCCAGTTGCCATGCAGGGTTTCGGGCAGGCGGGTGGTGTCGCAGGTCAGATGGAAGCTGAATTCGCTATCGGCGGGAACAACCAGGAAGACGATGGGGTTGGGTTGGCCGGCATCGTGAGGGGTGGTCTCGCCCTTGTAATAACCGCCGTAGTGGGGCGTCATCACTTCCATGCCCAGGTTGTTCTTCGCGGGTTTGGGCAGGGCGTCCCAGAAGTTGAGCGCGCCTCGGGTGTGTTCCTTCCGGCGGTCTTCGCTTTCCAGGCCGAACAGGGCGGTGATGGCCTCGGGTGTCCAGCCCTTGCGGTCATCCTCGATCAACTCGCCGGCAATTTCCTCCGCCGCGCGGCGCAGCACGCCCTTGATGGAGCTGCCGGGCAGATAAGCCAGCCCGTAGGGGTTGAGGAAGGCGAAGCCGTTTTCCAGGGGGTGTTCCAGGCCCAGGCCGGTGGCGAAGGGGGCGGTGGAGCGGGCTTCGATGGACAGACGGGCCGTTTCGGTGAGGGCGTCGAGCAGGATGGCCTGACGCTGGCGCAGGGCTTCGAGTGCTTCTCGGGCATGAGGCGGCAAGTTCAGGGTTTGCTTGAGGGCTGCGCCTTTACCCTCCTTGTCCAGGGACCAGTCATCTTTCCAGACCGGGAAATACAGGCAAAATCGGTGGCCGGGCGGGCAGCAATCCTGATCAGGAATGCGGTTGGCGAAATGGCGCTCAACATAGGCGGGAACGGCGGCTCGCATGGTCAGCCCTCCATTGCCTTGCGGGCATCGGCGAACTGGCGAATCCAGCGCAGCAGGGCGAGGGATTCGTCGGTGGCGCGCAGGTACAGTGAGG
>JBBIIR010000118.1:0-6436 GCA_037446455.1 Hydrogenophilales bacterium
CCGGGAGGGCATCCGCCGGCTGGCGGCGGAGACCCTGAAGCTGCCCACCTCCACCTATGCCTTCGCCGACACCTTTGCTGAACTGAAGATCGCGGTCGAAGGGCAGGGTGGCATCGGTTACCCGTGCATCATTAAACCGGTCATGTCCTCTTCCGGCAAGGGCCAGAGCCGGGTGGACGGCCCGCAAGAACTGGCCCGGGCCTGGGACTACGCCAACGCCGGCGGGCGGGTGAACAAGGGCCGGGTCATCGCCGAGGGGGTGGTGGAGTTTGATTACGAGATCACCCAGCTCACCGTGCGCGCCCTGGGGGTGGACGGCAAGCCGCACACCCACTTCTGCGAGCCCATCGGCCATGTCCAGGTGAAGGGCGACTACGTGGAAAGCTGGCAGCCCCAGCCGATGAGCGCCAAGGCCCTGGAACGGGCGCGGGCGATCGCCCAGGCGGTGACCGACAATCTGGGTGGCCTGGGCATCTTTGGGGTGGAGTGCTTCGTGAAGGAGGACGAGGTGTGGTTCTCCGAGGTGAGCCCGCGACCCCACGACACCGGCCTGGTGACCCTGGCGACCCAGCGCCAGAGCGAGTTCGAACTGCACGCCCGCGCCATCCTGGGCCTGCCGGTGGACGTGTCCCTGCGCAACCCCGGCGCCTCGGCGGTGATCTACGGCGGCGTCGAGGCCGAGGGCATCCGCTTCGCGGGCGTGGACGCGGCCCTGCGCGTGCCGGGCACGGATTTGCGCCTGTTCGGCAAGCCCGTGTCCTTCAGCCGCCGGCGCATGGGGGTGGCCGTGGCGGAGGGCAAGGATATCGAGGAAGCGCGTTCCCGCGCCAAGGAGGCGGCTTCCCGGATCAAACCCGTTGGCGACAGCGCGGCCTGGTATTTTCGATTCCAATCGCCTCGAAGCGGCTCAGGACACGGCGGCGGTGTAGAATATTCGGCTTTGCTGATAAGAACTTAGCCCCATGTCCCGCGCCCTCCGCAACATCGCCATCATCGCCCACGTCGACCACGGCAAGACCACCCTGGTCGACCAGCTCCTGCGCCAGTCCGGCACCTTCGCCGCGCACCAGCAGGTGTCCGAACGGGTCATGGACTCCAACGACCTGGAAAAGGAGCGGGGCATCACCATCCTCGCCAAGAACACTTCGGTCAATTACAACGGTGTCCACATCAACATCGTCGACACCCCCGGCCACGCCGACTTCGGCGGCGAGGTGGAGCGGGTGCTGGGCATGGTGGACGGCGTGCTGCTGCTGGTCGACGCGGTGGAAGGCCCGATGCCGCAAACCCGCTTCGTCACCAAGAAGGCCCTGGCCCTGGGGCTGAAGCCCATCGTCGTGGTGAACAAGGTCGACCGCGACGGCGCCGACGCCGACAACGCCGTCAACCTGACCTTCGACCTGTTCGACAAGCTGGGCGCTTCCGACGAGCAGATGGATTTCCCCATCGTCTACGCCTCCGGCCTCAACGGCTGGGCCGCACTGGAACTGGACCAGCCGCGCGTCGACATGAAGCCGCTGTTCGAGACCGTGCTGAAGCACGTGCCGCCTCCCGCCACCGATGAAGACGCGCCCCTGCAATTGCAGATTTCCGCCCTCGACTACAACAGCTACGTCGGCCGCATCGGCGTCGGCCGCATCCAGCGCGGCCGCGTGAAGACCGGCCAGCAGGTCGTGGTGCTGTTCGGCACCGAAGAGGAGATGGCCGAGCACGAGCGCACCCCGGTGAAGGCCAAGGTGGGCCAGGTGTTCGGCTACCAGGGCTTGAACAAGGTGGAGCTGGATGAAGGCCTGGCCGGCGACATCGTGCAGATCACCGGCATCGAGGACCTGGTGCTGGGCGCCACCATCACCGACCCGGAGCAGCCGGAAGCCCTGCCGCTGCTGAAGATCGACGAACCCACCCTGTCCATGCAGTTCATGGTGAACGCCAGCCCGCTGGCCGGCACCGAGGGCAAGTTCGTCACCAGCCGCCAGATCCGCGACCGCCTGCACAAGGAACTGCTCACCAACATGGCCCTGCGCGTGCACGACACCAAGGACGCCGACATCTTCGACGTTTCCGGCCGCGGCGAGCTGCACCTGTCCATCCTCATCGAGAACATGCGCCGCGAGGGCTACGAGCTGGCCGCGGGCCGGCCGCGCGTGGTGAAGAAGATCGTCGACGGCGTCGAGCTGGAACCCTACGAGCAGCTCACCGTGGACGTGGAAGAAGGCCACCAGGGCGCCGTCATGGAGAGCCTGGGGCTGCGCCGCGGCGACATGCAGGACATGGTGCCGGACGGCCGCGGCCGGGTGCGCATCGAGTACCGCATTCCCGCGCGCGGCCTGATCGGCTTCCAGGGCGAGTTCATGAACATGACGCGCGGCACCGGCCTGCTCTCCCACGTCTTCGACGACTATGCGCCGGTCAAGGAAGGCGGCGTCGCCGAGCGCCGCAACGGCGTGCTCATCTCGCAGGAGAACGGCGAGGCGGTGGCCTACGCCCTGTGGAAATTGCAGGATCGCGGCCGCATGTTCGTCAACCCGGGCGACAAGCTGTACGAAGGCATGGTCATCGGCATCCACAGCCGCGAGAACGACCTGGTGGTGAACCCCATCAAGGGCAAGCAGCTCACCAACGTGCGCGCCTCCGGCACCGACGAGGCCGTGCGCCTGGTGCCGCCCATCGACATGAGCCTGGAGAAGGCCATCGAGTTCATCGCCGACGACGAGCTGGTCGAAGTCACCCCCAAGACCATCCGCATCCGCAAGCGCTTCCTGAAGGAACACGAGCGCAAGCGCGCGACGCGGGAAGGCGCTTAACTCACTCAGAGCCTATTTCAGTAGGAATCATGCCCCGCGTTGAGACCAGGAACGGATGGATGCAAGGCGCGACGCGCCGGCCATGGTCATTCCATGGCCAAGCGCCGCAACGCCGCAGACGCCGTTCCTGGCCTCAACCCGAAGGGCCGTTGGTGTGCGGGCGCATTGCGGCGTTGCGGGTGGCTTGTTTGGAACGACCAAACCGCGCCACCCGCGCCTTGCACTGCATCCCGCGCACCAGCGGCGCGGGGCATGATTCCTACTGAAATAGGCTCTAAGGCCATGGCGGGTCTGCTCCACGCTCTGTTCGGCAAGCCGGCGATTTTGCCGGCGCCCACCGAGGAGGACTGGAGCGCGGGGCTGCGTCTGCCCCTGTTCGACGGCTTGAGCGACGCCGAGCGCGACCAGTTGCGCGTCCTGGCGTGGCGACTGCTGGAGGAGAAGACCGTCACCCCGGTCGCCGGCGCCGAGCCCGGCGGCCGCGAGCTCGCCGCCATCGCCCTGCAGGCCGCGCTGCCCGTGCTGAACCTGGGCGGCGGCTGGTACGGCACCTGGAACGAGATCATTCTCTATCCCCAGCAGTTCGTGCCGGAGCGGGAGATCACCGATGACTTCGGCGTCGTGCACCGCGTGCGCCAGCCCCTGTCCGGCGAAGCCTGGGAGGGCGGGCCGCTGATCCTTTCGCTGGACGACGTCGCCGCCTCCGGCTGGAGCGATGGCTACAACGTCGTCATCCACGAATTCGCCCACAAGCTGGACATGAAGAACGGCGCCGTCGACGGCCTGCCGCCGCTGCACTCGGACATGGACGCCGCCGCCTGGGCCGCCGCCTTCGAGCCGGCCTACGCCGATTTCTGTCGCCGGGTGGATGACGCCGAGCGCATCGGCGTCGAGCTCGACATCGATCCCTATGCCTCGGAAAGCCCGGCGGAGTTCTTCGCCGTGCTGTCCGAATACTTCTTCGAACTGCCGGACCTGCTGGCGGCGGAATATCCCGCCGTCTACGCCCAGATGGCCAGGTTCTACCGGCAGGACCCGCAATCGCGTTTGGAGCCTTACCGCCATGACCCTGCAGCATCATGACCGCCAGCACGACGAGGCCTGCGCCGGCGAGTGCATCATCGATACCGACCTGCACCACTTCCAGCACGACGTGCTCGACGCCTCGCATTTCCAGTTGGTGCTGGTCGACCTGTGGGCCGACTGGTGCGGCCCCTGCCACTTCCTGACGCCGGTGCTGACGCGGGTGATCCCCGCCTACGACGGCAAGGTGAAGCTGGCGAAGATCGAGGTCGACGAGGGCGACAACATGAAGATCGCCGGCAGGTACGGCGCCCGCGGCTTCCCCACCGTGTTGCTGTTCAAGCACGGCGAGGAGGTGGCCCGCTTCCACGGCGCCAAGCCGGACCACTTGGTGCGCGAACTCATCGACGCGCATCTGGATTGAGACGCTTGCCGGCGCGCGCGGCCGACCGCCGGGCACGCCTTATAATCCTTAGCCATCCTCACCGCCGGGCCCGACCATGTTCCCCGATTTCCGCACCCCTCCCTCGCCGGACGCCTTCATCCTGCAATTCGACAAGGCCCTGCGCACGGTTTTCGCCAGCGCGCACAGCCGCCGGGCCTATCCCGACGCGGGCATTCCCGAGGCGGAGCTGAGCGAGGCGGAGAAGCGCCATGCCGCCGGGCTGATGCGCGTCAATCACAGCGGCGAGGTGTGCGCCCAGGCCCTCTATCAGGGCCAGGCCCTGACCGCGCGCAATCCCGAGGCGGCGCGCGCCCTGCTCGAGGCTTCCGACGAGGAAACCGAGCACCTGGCCTGGTGCGAGCAGCGCCTGCGCGACCTGGGCAGCCACAAGAGCTTCCTCAACCCGCTCTGGTATGCCGGTTCCTTCGCCCTCGGCGCCGTGGCCGGGGCGCTGGGCGACAAGTGGAACCTGGGCTTCCTGGCGGAGACCGAGCGCCAGGTGGAAGGTCACCTGGACGGCCACCTCTCCAGCCTGCCGGAGACCGACGCGAAAAGCCGCGCCGTCGTCGAGCAGATGAAGGCCGACGAAATCAGGCATGCCGAGACCGCCATCGCCCACGGCGGCGCCGAGTTGCCCGAGCCGGTCAAGCAGGCCATGCGCCTCACCTCGAAGCTCCTCACCTTCGCCGCCTACCGCGTCTGATGGGCTTCGCCGACAAGCTCGCCGGCCTGCCGCCGGCCGACCCTCTGGCGCGCATCGAGCTGGCGGGGCCGCAGGGAGAGGCGGCCGTCATCGAGAACCGGCCCGGCAGCCAGGGCTCGCTGCGCATCTATCAGCACCTCGCCAAGAAGTTCGCGGCGATCGACGCGGCCGCCGCCGCCGAGGGGCTGGCCCTGTTCGCCGAGCACACCGCCGATGCCCGCGCGCACCCCGGCAAGCATCCCAACATTGACCGCCTGCTGGCGATTCAGGCCCATGGCCGCGCCTGGTCGGCGCGGCTCGTCCCGCAAGCCGCGCCCTGAGGGGCGTTCGTCGGTCGATCCGCGCTCCCGTCGCGAGGGGTTTAACGCGGCTTGCCTCAGCCGGACAGACAGGGGCGATTCCTCAAGCTAACTTTTGATGTCCCGGCTCGCGGCCCAATGGCGCTGGGCTTCGGCTGTCATTTCGGTGTTGGTCTATTCGCGACGGCCTAGATCAGGCTTGTCATCTGGATGTCCACTCATGATCAGCAACACACAAGTACAGACCAAAGTCCCTGTCTTCGCCAAACCTATGTACCTGGCGCTTCCGGGCTGGGCACTTCGAATACTTCCCACAACGGCACTTCTACCCCCTCAAGCGTGGTGACGATCAGCATCTGGTCCGGCCCGAACACGGTGCCCTTGTCGAAGCCGTCGGCGGTGTTGAGAAAGCGGATGGCGTAATGTTCCAGCGGGTCCACCACCACGTATTCCTTCACGCCTACGCGTTCGTAGAGAACCTTCTTTTCCCGCAGGTCCTTGGCGGATGTATTGGGAGAAAGGATTTCCACCACCAGGTCGGGGGGGCCCTCGACGTGGCTGGGGGTGATCTTGGCGGGGTCGCAGACCACGAGGAGGTCGGGCTGGACCACGTCCCGGTCGGAGAGTTTGACGTCGGTGGGAGCGATGAACGGTTTGCAGGGTTTGCCGGCACAGGACTGAATGAACTTGACGAAGAGATTGCCGACCACGGTTTGGTGTTTGGTCGACGGTGCCGGCGACATGTTGTAGGCGATGCCGTCGATGATTTCCCAGCGTTCTTCATCGGGCCAGGTTTGGTAGTCCCGCCAGGTGAAGCGGTGGTCGGGATCGCGAAAGGCGTGGGCGGTCATCGGTAAGTTCCTCATTTCACGGCAATTGCGCGGCCATGATACAGGACGGGTTGTTACCACATGTTTCGCCGCCTGGCTGGTGGTACTGACTATGCCCGACCAGACACTGGTCAGCACCCACGGCCTGCGCGGGGTGGCCTACGCCGGGCACATTCCGCCGCCCCCGGGAGGACAGCCCCAAGTGTCCGCGCTGTGGCTACACAACCAAGGGCCAAGCCTCCCACAGCCAGGCCGCCCCGCGCACGCCGCCGGAATCCCCGTGCGCGGGCGGCAGCAGGCGGGTGGCGACATGGTCGGAGAAGACGTGGCGC
>JBBIIR010000119.1:0-6319 GCA_037446455.1 Hydrogenophilales bacterium
GTTGCAGGATGCCGCGGCGTTTCAGGGCGTTGAGGCGGTCGTCGATGCGCTCCCGCAGCGGCGCGTATTCCCGCGCCCAGACGCCGAAGGGCAGGCCGAAGCCGTGTTTGCTCTTGTTGATGATCTCGTCCGGCAGGAAGCCCACCAGGGCCTTCTTCCAGAACCAGCGCAGGTAGCGTCCCTTCACCTTCCAGTCCGGCGGCACCTCGCCGGAGAATTCCACCAGTGCGTCGTCGAGCAGCGGGTAACGCACCTCGATGCCGGCTGCCTCGGTCATGCCGGCCACCTTGCGCAGGTCGTTGTCGGCCAGGGTGAACTTCAGGTCCAGGTGCAGCATGCGGTTGATGAAGGAGTCGGAATCGGCGCGGTCGTAGACCTCCTTGAGCAGGGCGCTGGGCTGATGGGCATCCACGCCGGCGAGGAAGTCGGGCAGGAACATCTCGGCGAGCGGCTGGCGGTAGATGAAGTTGTAGGACTCCAGGCGATCGGGCAGCGGGATGTTGGCCTGGCGGATGTAGCTCCTGGCCTTGCGCACCGGCGGCAGGGCGGCGAGGCCGGGCAACCTGGACAACGGCTCGATGAGGCCTTTGCGCGCCAGCTCGGGCAGGAGGTGGTAGGCCTCGAACACCTTCTGCTTGGCGTAGCGTTCATTGCCGCCGAAGATTTCGTCGCCGCCGTCGCCGGCCAGCATGACGCGGAAGCCTTCCGCCGCCGCCAGCCGCGCGCAGAAATAGGTGGGCACGGCGGATTCGTTGGCGAAGGGTTCGTCGTAATGGCGGGCGATGAGGGGGATGGCTTCCATGATGTCGGCCTGGTGCACGTAGTACTCGTGCATGTCGAGGCCGAAGCGCTTGCCGGCGATGCGGGCGTATTCCATCTCGTCGAAGCCGTTGGCGTCGAAGCCGATCGAGTAGGTGCGGGCCTGGCCGGCGAGTTCCTTCAGCACGCCGCTGACCGTGGAGCTGTCGGTGCCGCCGGAGAGGAAGGCGGCGACCTCGTCTTCTCCTTTCGCGCGCGCCACGCATTCGCGCAGCAGACGGTGGAAGCGCACGGCCTGGGCGTCGAAATCCCTGCGCGGTTCGTCGCGGTAGGCCAGCGCCCAGTAGAAGCCGCGGCTGACCGCGCCCTTTTTCCAGTAGGCCCACTGCGCCGGCAGGAGTTTTTCCACGCCCTGGAAGATGCTGCCCGGCGCGGGCACCTGGAAGAAATACAGGTAGTTGAACAGCCCCTGATGATCGAGTGCGCGCCCCACCGCCGGGTGGGCGGCGACCATGTCCGCCTGGCTGGAGAAGACGATGCCGGCGGAGCCCGGCGCGAACGCCAGCTTCTCCGCGCCGATGCGGTCTAGGGCGAGGAAGACGCTGTGCTCGTGCCGGTCCAGCACCGCCAGGGCGAAGTTGCCGTGAATGTGTTTGGGCGCGTCGCGGCCATGTTTCTTCCAGAGGACGAGCAGGGCGGCGGCGGGAGGCAGCTGTTGCAGGGCCGCGTCCGCGAAACGCGGGCGTCCGCTGATGAGGGCGGCGACGGGACCGTCGACGGCCGGCGCCAGGTTGCCGGCCAGGCCCCAGTGCGGGTCGGCCTGGGTATGGGCGGGGCGGGCGACGCTGCACGGGGCCAGCATCTGCTCCAGGATTTCGGCGGCGTCGGCCGTGTCGTGGCCGAGCCAGCCGGCGAGGCGGTGCATGGGGGACTCCGGGAAGATCAGGGCTTGCGCGCGGGTTCCGGCGGGGGCGGAATCAGAGGCGTCTTCGGGTAGCCGGCCTCGTCCAGCAGCTTGTCCCAACTGGTGGTTTCATAACCCTTGAGGTGGGATTTGCCCGCGACGATGACCGGTACTTCCATGGCGCCGACCAGCTTCTTCAGGGCCAGGGCGTGTTCCGGGTCGGTGGAGGGATCCTTCTGGCTGTAAGAGATGCCGCGCCGCTTGAGGTGCTCGCGCGCCTGGTCGCAGAAGGGGCCGCAGTTGTTGGCATAGAGCACGACCGGGTTCTTCGCGTGCGCCTGCTTGCCGGCGAAGGACTCCTTGTCCACCTCCACCACGTTGCCCTTGCCGCGAATCTGCTGTGCGCCGCGCGTCTCCGCCGGCGGCGGCTGGTCGGAATAGTGGGTGCGGCCGCTCGGATCGACCCATTTGAACACCCCGCTGGCGGCGGCGGTGGCGGACGCGAATACGAACAGCAGGGGCAGGACGAGGCGGATTCGGTGGCGCATGAGCAATCTCCCGGGGGATGTGTTCATTCTAGACAGAACAGCGGCATGCGGATGTCCGGCCTAATTCAGTCCGGCGCCGTGGCGCCGGTACCAGTCCACCCAGCGGGCGATGCCGTCCGCGAGTTCGGTCTTCGGCTCGAAGCCGACGTCGCGCTTGAGATCCTCGATGTCGGCGTAGGTCGCCACCACGTCGCCGGGCTGCATGGGCAGGAAGTTCTTCTTCGCCTCCCGGCCCAGCGCGGCCTCGATGGTCTGGATGAAGGTCATCAGCTCCACCGGCTGGTGGTTGCCGATGTTGTACACGCGGTAGGGCGCGTAGCTGCCGCCGGGGTCCGGCGCGTCCGTGTTGAAATCGGGGTTGGGCGTGGCGACGCGGTCCAGCACCCGCAGCGTGCCTTCGGCGATGTCGTCGATGTAGGTGAAGTCGCGCCGCATCCTGCCCATGTTGAACACGTCGATGGCGCGGCCTTCGAGGATGGCCGAGGTGAACAGCCAGGGCGACATGTCCGGCCGCCCCCAGGGGCCGTACACGGTGAAATAGCGCAGGCCGGTGCTGGGCAGGCCGTAGAGATGGCTGTAGGTGTGCGCCATCAGCTCGTTCGCCTTCTTGCTGGCGGCGTACAGGCTGACCGGATGGTCGACGTTGTCGTGCACCGAGAAGGGCATGCGGGTGTTGGCGCCGTAGACGCTGGAACTGCTGGCGTAGACGAAGTGCTCGACGCCGTTGTGGCGGCAGCCCTCCAGCAGATTGCCGAAGCCGACCAGGTTGGTCTGGATGTAGGCGTGCGGGTTCTTCAGCGAGTAGCGCACGCCCGGCTGCGCGGCGAGGTTGATGACGCGCTGGAATTTCTCCGCCGCGAACAGATCCTCGACGAACATGCGGTCGGAAATGTCGCCGCGCGCGAAGCGGAACCCGGCATGCGGCTTCAGCTGTTCCAGGCGCAGCAGCTTCAGCCTGGGGTTGTAGTAGTCGTTGAGGCTGTCGATGCCGACCACCTCGTCGCCGCGCGCGAGCAGGCGTTGCGCCACATGCATGCCGATGAAACCGGCGGCGCCGGTGACCAGGACCTTCATGCTGCCTGCCGCCCGATCGGAAAGTATTCCCAGCCCATCTCGCGCATCCGCGCGGGCTCGTACAGGTTGCGGCCGTCGAAGATCACCGCGTGGTTGAGCAGCGATTTCATGGTGTCGAAATTGGGGCTGCGGAAGACCTTCCATTCCGTGACGATGAGCAGCGCGTCGGCGCCCTTGAGCGCGTCCATCGGCCCGCTCACCAGTTGCAGGTCGGCGCGTTCGCCGTAGATGCGGCGGGTCTCGTCCATCGCCGCCGGGTCGTAGGCGGCGACGCTGGCGCCCATCTCCCACAGCGCCTCCAGCATGGTGCGCGACGGCGCCTCCCGCATGTCGTCGGTATTGGGCTTGAAGGCCAGGCCCCACATGGCGAAACGCTTGCCTTTCAGGTCACTGCCGAAGCGTGCCGTCAGCTTGTTGACCAGCACCTCCTTCTGCGCGTCGTTGGCGTCCTCCACCGCGTCCAGCACGCGCAGCGGCACGCCGTTTTCCTGGGCGGTGCGGCGCAGGGCCTGCACGTCCTTGGGGAAGCAGGAGCCGCCATAGCCGCAGCCGGCATAGAGAAAGTGGTAGCCGATGCGCGGATCGGAACCGATGCCGTGGCGCACCTGCTCGATGTCGGCGCCCAGCTTCTCGGCGAGGATGGCCAGCTCGTTCATGAACGAGATGCGCGTCGCCAGCATGGCGTTGGCCGCGTACTTGGTCAGCTCGGCGCTCTTCACGTCGGTCACCACCAGGCGGTCATGGTTGCGCTGGAACGGCGCGTAGAGCTGGCGCAGCCACTGCGTCGCGCGCTCGCTTTCGGTGCCGATGACGATGCGATCGGGCTTCATGAAGTCGTCCACCGCCGCGCCTTCCTTGAGGAATTCCGGGTTGGAGGCGACGCAGAATTCGAGGTTCGCGCCGCGCGCGGCCAGTTCCTCGGCGAGCGCCGCCTTGACCTTGTCGGCGGTGCCCACCGGCACGGTGGACTTGTCCACCACCAGCTTGAAATCCTGCATGTGGCGGCCGATGTTGCGCGCGGCGGCGACCACGTACTGCAGATCGGCGGAGCCGTCCTCGTCCGGCGGCGTGCCCACGGCGATGAACTGGATCTGGCCGAAATGCACCGATTCCTCGATGTCGGTGGTGAAGAACAGCCGCCCCGCCTCGACGTTGCGCCGCACCATCTCCTGCAGGCCGGGCTCGTAGATGGGAATGCCGCCGGACTTGAGGATTTCGATCTTGCGCGGATCGACGTCGAGGCACTGCACCTCGTTGCCGACCTCGGCCAGACAGGTGCCGGTGACCAGGCCGACGTAGCCGGTGCCGATGACGGTGAGCTTCATTGCGTGGGACTCCAGGGAATGGGATGTGGGAAATGCGAAGGAATGGGAAGGAGCGGATTCTAGCCTTAACCCATGTTTAACACCCTCGAAGCTCCCCTCGCCCGCAGGCGGGGCTGGGGGTGAGGGGAACGGACATGACTTTCATGCGCCGGGATGTCAAACAAAGTCATGGCCGTTAGCCTGCCGATGTTGCGCTTATCGGCATGCCCGCGGCCAAGCTTGAGGCTGCCGCGGAGGGATTCGTATGAAGGGCGCCGATTGACTTGGTTACACCGGCGCTGGTCCCCCATGCGGCGGAAATGCCGGTTTGTCGGCCGGAAAGGGCAATGCAGCGCGACGGAGTATCTGGACCCCGGCATGCGCCGGGGTGACGATTCGATTGGTGGTTGCGCGGGATTCGACCGACGCCCCGTCACGCAAGCTCGCGCGCGGTTTCCTCCGGCGAACCCGCTCACGCCATGCCGTTATGCCGCAATAAAGCGTCGATGGTGGGTTCCCTTCCCCGGAACGCCTTGAACGACTCAATGGCCGGGCGGGCGCCTCCCTGGGCCAGGATTTCGCTCCAGAAGCGGTGGCCGACGTCGGGGTTCAGCCCTCCGTTCTCCTCGAACAGGCTGTAGGCGTCGGCCGACAACACTTCCGCCCACTTGTAGCTGTAGTAGCCCGCCGCGTAGCCGCCGGCGAAGATGTGCGAGAAGTTGTTGGGGAAGCGGTTGTACTCGGGCGGATGCACCACCGCCACCTGTGCGCGGATGTCGCGCAGCAGTTGCAGCGCGGTCTTGCCCGGCGGCAGGTCGTGGTGCAGGTGCATGTCGAACAGGGCGAACTCGATCTGGCGCACGGTCTGCATGCCGGCCTGGAAGTTCTTGGCGGCCAGCATCTTGTCGAACAGTTCACGCGGCAAAGGTTCGCCGCTGTCGACATGGCCGGTCATGTGCTTGACCACATCCCATTCCCAGCAGAAGTTCTCCATGAACTGGCTGGGCAGTTCCACCGCGTCCCATTCCACGCCGTTGATGCCGGACACGCCGAGGTCCTCGACCTTGGTGAGCAGGTGGTGCAGGCCGTGGCCGAACTCGTGGAACAGGGTGATGACGTCGTCATGGGTGAGCAGGGCGGGTTTGCCGCCGACGGGGCGGGTGAAGTTGCAGTTGAGGTAGGCCACCGGGGTCTGGATGCGACTTTGCGTACCCTCGCCTTTTCGGCGCCGGGTGATGGCGTCGTCCATCCAGGCGCCGCCACGCTTGGTGTCGCGCGCGTGGAGGTCGAGGTAGAACTGGCCGATCAATTCGCCCGCGCGGTCCCGGATGGCGAAGAACTTCACGTCCTCGTGCCAGACCGGCGCCGCGTCCTCGCGGATATCGAGGCCGTACAGGGTCTCGATGACGCGGAACAGGCCGGCCAGGGTCCTGGGTTCGGTGAAGTATTGCTTTACCTCGTTTTCCGAGAAGGCGTAGCGGGCTTCGCGCAGTTTCTCGCTGGCATAGGCCACGTCCCAGGCCTGCGGGTCGGGCAGGTTCAGTTCGGCGGCGGCAAAGTCGCGCAGTTCCGCCAGGTCCTTTTCCGCGTAGGGCTTGGCGCGGGTCGCCAGGCTGCCGAGGAAATCCAACACTTCCGCCGGCGTTTCCGCCATCTTCGGTTCCAGGGAAACCTGGGCGTAGGAGTCGAAACCCAGCAGCTTCGCCGCCTCCCCGCGCAGTTCCAGGATG
>JBBIIR010000120.1:0-6258 GCA_037446455.1 Hydrogenophilales bacterium
AAGCTCCCCTCTCCCGCGAGCGGGAGAGGGGCTGGGGGTGAGGGAAACGGGCATGACTTTCATGCTTCGGGGCGTCTTCTCAAAGTCATGTCCGTTAGTGTGCCCCACGCGGGGGGGTGGTCGAAATGGGAGCCGAGGCCGCCAACCGCCAGGCGCCGGCCTCCGTTAACGATAATTCGCCCGCCAGACGCCAGACGCGGTCGTCCGGTTCAAGTGCGATGCGATGCCTGCCCAGGGGCGCCTCGGCCAGTTCGCCGGCGTAGTCTCCCCGGGCGGAGCGGAAAAGTTGCACGACGCGGTCGCGGGCCGCGTCGGTTGGATGGGCAACGAACAGTTTCAAGCCGGCCGGGGGCGATTCCAGGCGACCTTGCAAGGCCACCACGAAGCGTCCGCGCTCGGCGCTGATCTCCGCCCGCAGACCCAGGGCCGTGGCGGCCTCTTCCAGCTTCGCGTCGGTATTCACCACAGTCATGCCCTGTTTCTGGTAGCCCTCTTTCACCAGGGGGTCCGGCTTGTGGGCGGCGATGAAGTAGGTCGCGAAGCTGGCCACCACCGCCGTCGCGGGCAGGCCCGCGATCAGCCAGACCATGGGTTCCTTCCACCAGGCACGCTGCGTAGGTTGGCTCATGAGTGGGACATCCTCATTTCAGAAAGCTGGACTTGGCTTCGCGCACGATCCCGGGATCGTCCTCGGCCTGGATGGTGAAGTACACGGGCTGACTGGGCTTGTTCAGCTTCAGCCGATCCGCGCGCAGGGTGACGTTGTGATCCAGCGTGCCCAGCGCGGGCACCTCCGCGCTGGCGCCGGTGGCCACGCTCAGGCCGTCGATGCCCGCGGCACGTATGCTGTAACGATGCGGCCGGTCATCCATGTTGATGATTTGCAGGCGATACAGATTCTCGATCTGGCCGTTTTCCACTTCGCGCGACAGCGTCAAGCGGTCGCGCATCACATCGGCGCGCAGGGGGATGCGGTTGGCCAGGGTATAGACGAAGGCCACACAGATGCCGAGCAAAACCGCCGTGTAGAACAGGGTACGCGGCCGCATGGTGTGCTTGAGTAACTCCCGGTCTTCGTACTTGCCGTCGATGGCATTCTGTGTCGAATAGCGGATCAGCCCCTTGGGATAGCCCATCTTGTCCATGACCTGGTCGCAGGCGTCGATGCAGGCCGCGCAGCCGATGCACATGTATTGCAGGCCGTTGCGGATATCGATGCCGGTGGGGCAGACCTGCACGCAGATGCCGCAGTCGACGCAGTCGCCCAGGCCCATGGCCTTGTAATCGGCCGACTTCTTGCGCGCGCCGCGGGACTCGCCGCGGCGGTAGTCGTAGGTGATGATCAACGTGTCCTGGTCGAACATCACGCTCTGGAAGCGGGCGTAAGGACACATGTACTTGCACACCTGCTCGCGCATGAAACCCGCGAAGCCCCAGGTGGCGAAGCCGTAGAAGAAGATCCAGAAGCTCTCCCACGGACCCAAGGTCCAGGCCAGGAAGGACTGGCCCAGTTCGACGATGGGCGTGAAATATCCGACGAAGGTAAAGCCGGTCCACAGCGACAGCAGCACCCAGGCGACGTGCTTGCCGCCCCGGCGCAGGATCTTCTCGCCGTTCCAGGGCGCGCTGTTGAGCTTCTTCTGCTTGTTGTGGTCGCCCTCGAACCAACGCTCGACCCAGGTGAACAGCAGGGTGTACACCGTTTGCGGACAGGCATAGCCGCACCACAGCCGGCCGGCCACGGCGGTGAACAGGAACAGGGCCAGCGCGGAAATGATGAGCAAAGCGGCGAGCCAGATGAAATCCTGCGGCCACAACACCAGGTCGAACAGATAGAACTTGCGCGCTTCGAGATCGAACAGCACCGCCTGTCGACCGCTCCAGTTCAGCCAGGGCAAGCCGTAGAAGATGATCTGGGTGAACAGCACCAGCCCGATGCGCCAGTAATTGAACACACCGGATACCGCGCGCGGGTAGATCTTCTGGTGGACCTCGTAGAGAGTCCTTTCCGTCTCGCCGGATGCACCAGGGGCGTGGGTATTGTTGGGTGCGTGATCGCTCATGATGCGCTTGAATTCTCCGCCGCGCGGGATCGCATCGCGCGGCCATACTGAAGTGCTCGATGTGGCGGTGGAATCGCCCGGCGATCAGTCTGGCCGGATCAACCGCCTTCACCCGGAATGCGCTTCACTCGTTGAAATGAAGCGGATTCCGAGGCCGGCCCGAGGGCCGGCGACGGTGTTGTGAAAACGCTCCTACTGGCCAGCCGGCGTGGTGTCGGCCGCGACCGCGGGAGCCTCCAGCACGGCGGGCTTGACACCGCCACCCAGTCCCCAGACATAGGCCGTCAGCAGGTGCACCTTGGCCTCGCCCAGATGCGCCTGGGCGGGCATGCCACCCTTGCGGCCCTTGACGATGCTTTCGATGATGGCTGCTTCGCTGCCGCCATATTGCCAAGCGTCATCGACGATGTTGGGGAAGCCGGCGGCATTGATGCCCTTGCCGTCCTCGCCGTGGCAGCCGGCGCAGGCCGCGTACTTCTCCTTGCCGACCGCCGCCAGGGCGGCGTCATGCGGCTTGCCGCCGAGGGCCAGGACATAGTGGGTCACTTCCTTGGCGCCCTGTTCGTCGCCGGCCAGGCCGCCCGGCATTTCGCCGATGCGTCCGTCGGCGATGCTGGCCTTGACCTCGTCGGGCGTGCCGCCGAACAGCCACTGGGCATCCGTCAGGTTGGGGAAGCCGCGGGCGCCCTGCGCGTCGGAACCATGGCACTGCGAACAGTAGGTCAGGTAGAGCCGCTTACCCATCTCCCTGGCGGTGGGGTCCGCGGCCACGCTCATAATGTCCTGCCCCAGGAAGGGCTGGAACACCTTGTTGAACTCGGCATCCACCCGTTCCCTCTCCTGCTTGTAGGCATCGGCGGACGACCAGTTCCACACGCCGGCGAACTTGCCCACGCCCGGATACAGCACCAGATACAGGATGGCGAAGGCGATGAGCGCGTAGAACAGCCACATCCACCAACGCGGCAGCGGGTTGTTGAGTTCCTGCAGGTCGCCGTCCCAGGTGGGGTGCATCAGTTCCGCCTGCTGGCCGGGAGCGAGCTTTTCCGTGGTCTGGCTGTACAGGATCCAGAGCGAGAAGAGAATGCCCAGGATGGTGAGGGCAGCGATGTAGTAGTGCCAGAAATCGCTGATGAAGTCGGGAACCGCATATCCAGCAATCATGTGTATCTCCTATTCAGTCCGGCTTGCGGGCATCCTCGGCATCCTCCCGGAACGGGAGGTTGGCGGCGTCCTCGAACTTCTGCTTGTTGCCCTTGCGATAGGCCCACCAGACGATGGCGATGAACAGCAGGAAGAAGATGACGGTCACCAGCGAACCGAAAACGCCCGCGTCCATGTCACTCGGCCTTGGGGCCGGAAGTCCCGAGCACCTGCATATACGCGATCAGCGCATCCATCTCGGTCTTGCCTTCCAGCATCTTCGGCGCCTCGGCGATTTCCTCTTCCGTGTAGCCGTGGCCAACAACGTTCAGGGTGCGCATCTTCGCCTGAATGTTGGCGGCATCGGCCGGTGCGTCGGCGAGCCAGGGATAGGCGGGCATGTTGGACTCGGGCACCACGTCGCGCGGGTTCATCATGTGCACGTAATGCCATTCGTCGGAGTAACGGCCGCCGACCCGGTGCAGGTCGGGACCGGTCCGCTTGGAACCCCACTGGAACGGGCGGTCGTAGACGAACTCGCCGGCCACGGAGAAGTGGCCGTAGCGTTCGGTCTCCGCGCGGAACGGACGGATCATCTGCGAGTGGCAGGTGTAGCAGCCTTCCCGCACATAGATGTCGCGGCCGGTCAATTGCAGCGCGTTGTAGGGCTTGAGGCCCGGCACCGCTTCCGTGGTGGACTTTTGGAAGAACAGCGGGACGATCTGCACCAGGCCGCCCACGGAGATGACCAGGAAAGTCAGCACCATCAGCCAGCCGATGTTCTTTTCAAGGGTCTTGTGCGAAAACATGCGTGTCTCCTTGTCCGTTAAGCCGCGACGGCTTGAGGGATGCGAGCGTCGTTGACGGCGCGGCCGGCGGCGACGGTCTTCCACACGTTGTAGGCCATCAGCAGCATGCCGGCGAAGAACATGGTGCCGCCGATCAGACGGATGGTGTAGAAGGGATACATCGCGTTCACGGACTGCGCGAAGCTGTAGGTCAGCGTGCCGTCGGCGTTGGTGGCGCGCCACATGAGACCTTGCGCGACACCGGCGATCCACAGCGCGGCGATGTACAGCACGACACCGATGGTGGACCACCAGAAGTGCACGTTGATGAGACGGGTGCTCCACATCTCCTCGCGGCCGAACAGGCGCGGGATCAGGTAGTACAGCGAGCCGATGGAGATCATCGCCACCCAGCCCAGGGCGCCGGAGTGCACGTGACCGATGGTCCACTCGGTGTAGTGCGACAGGGCGTTCACGGTCTTCACCGACATCATCGGGCCTTCGAAGGTCGACATGCCATAGAAGGACAGGGCGGTGATGAGGAACTTCAGGATCGGATCGGTGCGCAGCTTATGCCAGGCGCCGGACAGGGTCATGATGCCGTTCATCATGCCGCCCCAGGACGGCGCGATCAGCATCAGCGAGAACACCATGCCGAGCGACTGCGCCCAGTCGGGCAGCGCGGTATAGAGCAGGTGGTGCGGGCCGGCCCACATGTAGATGAAGTTCAGGGACCAGAAGTGCACGATGGACAGCCGGTAGGAGAAGATGGGCCGGCCGGCCTGTTTGGGCACGAAGTAGTACATCATGCCGAGGAAGGCGGTGGTCAGGAAGAAGCCCACCGCGTTGTGGCCGTACCACCACTGCACCATGGCGTCATGCACGCCGGCGTAGGCGGAGTAGGACTTCCACCAGGAGCTGGCGTCGCCGCCCAGGATCCACGGCAACTGGGCGCTGTTGACGATGTGCAGCACCGCGATGGTGATGATGAAGGCGCCGAAGAACCAGTTGGCCACATAGATGTGCTGGGTCTTGCGGATCACGATGGTGCCCAGGAAGAGCACGGCGTAAGCCACCCAGACCACGGCGATGAGCAGGTCGATGGGCCATTCCAGTTCGGCGTATTCCTTGCCGGAGGTGACGCCCAGCGGCAGGGAGACGGCGGCGAGGACGATGACCAGTTGCCAGCCCCAGAACACGAAGGAGGCCAGCCCGTCGGACAGCAGACGCGTCTGGCAGGTGCGCTGGACGATGTACAGCGAGGTGGCGAACAGCGCGCAACCACCGAAGGCGAAGATCACCGCGTTGGTGTGCAGGGGACGGATGCGTCCGTAGGAAAGGTAGGGAGCCAATGGCCCCAGGGCTTCGGTTAAGGCGGGCCAGATCAACTGGGCGGACAGAATGACGCCCACCAGCATTCCGACGATTCCCCACACCACCGTCATGATGGCGAATTGTCGGACGACCTTGTAGTTGTATGTCGCTTCCATACGGGTCTCCTTGAGCACTTAGGCTGGGTTGAAAAACGAACGCCGAAAAGTCGACATTCGAATCCTAAAAATTCGCTTGATCTATGTCAATGGTCATTATCACTTGTTTTTTTGGTTTGCGTAGACTCCCCGGAGGACGGAGGAAGGTCATCGTCCAGCAAAATCCGGTGCGCCGGTCCCTCCATGTCCTCGAACTGCCCGCTGCGCACGGCCCACAGAAACACCACGGCGATGAACGCGACGAAGACGAGGCTCAGGGGGATCAATAAATACAGGATATCCATTGATCTCCTTTATGTCGGAGCGCATGGTAGGGGCCAAGCCGCCGCCGACGCAATCAAAAATCCTTATGGCCTGCTGATGCGCGACAGGCGCATGGCGTTGAGCACGACCAGCAGGGAAGACAGGGACATGCCGATGCCGGCCATCCAGGGCGTCACATGCCCCAGGGCGGCGGCCGGCACGGCCAGGGCGTTGTAGCTCGCCGACCAGGCCAGGTTCTGGCGGATCACCACCTGCGTCTTGCGCGCCAGGCGCACGCCGTCGGCCAGGCGGCCGATCTCGCTGGACAGCAGCACCATGTCGGCGGCGGCCTGGGCAGCCTCCGCGCCCTGGTCGACGGCGATCGACACCTGGGCCTGGGCCAGCACGGGCGCGTCGTTGACGCCGTCGCCGGTCATGGCGACGATGGCCCCGCCGTCCTGCAAGGCACGCACCGCCGCCAGCTTGTCCGCCGGCAGCATTTCGCCGCGCGCATCCTCGATGCCGAGTTCG
>JBBIIR010000121.1:0-6213 GCA_037446455.1 Hydrogenophilales bacterium
CAGCGCGCGGCGTCGAGGATGTGCTCCAGCCGGCTGTCCATGGTTTGGCCTTACCTGCCCTTCAGCCGGTCGTATAAGGCCTGGGCCTGCGCCTTCTGCGGGAACTCCATGCGGCTGGTCAGCAGGCGGTCGAGCTCCTCCAGGGCGGCGGCCTTGTCGCCGCTGTTTTCCAGCGCGACCGCGAGATGCCAGCGGATTTCCTGATTGTTGGCCTGCGCCTTCACGGCCTCGCGCAGGTAGGGCAAGGCCTTCTTCGCCTGGCCGGCGAGGACCAGCTGCCAGCCGTAGGTGTCCAGCACCCCGCCATCCTTGGGGGCCAGCTTCAGGGCCTGCTCCGCGTAGGTCAGGGCCTGGGGATCCTTCAGTTCCCCCAGCACCCAGGCCAGGTTGTTGAGGGCGATGACGTCCTTCGGGTTGGCGCCGACCAGCAGACGATAGTTCTGCGCGGCTTCCTTCAGCTGTTTGCCGGATAGCTGGACGGATGCCAGGATGTGCCGGACCATGGCGTCCTTGGGTTTGTTGTTCAACCATTGCGTCAGCAAGCGCTCCCCCTCCGCCGCCTGATTCGCGCGCGCGTAGGCTTGATAGGCGCGACCCAGCACCTGCCCCTGGCCGCTGAGTTCGGCGGATTTCGCGAACAGTTTTGCGGCCTCGGCGAATTTCTTGTCGGCGAGATGAACTTCCGCCTCCACCAGGAAGCCCGCCGCGTTCCTCGGCGCGCCGGCCTGCAAACCGCGCGCCAGCTTGAGGGCCTCCGCCGAGCGTCCCGCCTCCACCAGGAGCAGTGCCTTGCTCATCACCGCCTCGGTGAAATCGGCGCGCAGGGACAGGGCCTTGTCCAGCGACTTGAGGGCGGCCTCCCGCTCCTTGTTGGTGATTTGCGCCTGGGCCAGACGGAAGTGGGCGAGTGGGTTGGCCGGCGAGAGTTCCGCCCAGCGCGAGAAGGTGGATTGGGCGCTGAGCGGATCCTTCTGCTGGATTTGCGCCAGGCCGACGAGCTCGTGGAATTCCGGCAAGCCGGTCGCGGTGAGGCCGTCGCGCGCGGCGGCCAGGGCCTTGCCGCCGTCCTGCTTGCCCAGCCAGTAGCGGCTGAGCAGGGCATGCGCCTGGGGATTCTTGCTGTTCGCCTTCTTGGCCTGTTCTAGGTTCTTCAGATAGCCCGCCTCGTTGTTCTCGCGCGCGTCGAGGGCCGCCAGGGCGAGCCAGGCGCGGCTCTCGGCGGGTGCGTGCTTGAGCAGTTGCTCGAAGCGCGCGCGCGCCGCCTTGTGGTCCTTGTCCATCATGTCCAGCAGGGCGAGATTGGAGGCGGCGGGGAAATAGTCGGGCTTGACCTGCAGGGCCTTGCTCAGGCTAGCCCGCGCCCGCGTCTTGTCCTCGCGGGCGATGTGGATGGTGCCGCGCAGGTTGTGCACGAGCGGGTCGTCGGGACGCTCTTTTTCGAGCCTGTCCACGACCTTGTCGGCTTCGGCAAAGCGCTTCTCGCGCACATGGGTCATGACCAGCAGGGCGTCCGGCCGGGCCGATGTCGTGTCCAGCTCGGCGGCCTTCGTCAACGCCGCGATGGCGCCCGCCTCGTCGCCGCTGCCCATGCGGCTGGCCGCCAGGTCGGTGAAGTATTTGGAGGTCTGCGGCGCCGCCTCGCCCATCGCCTCCAACTGCTTGCGGGCCTGGGCGTAATCGCCCTGGCGCAAGGCGAGCTCGCCGCGCAGGGTGTTGAGCAAAGGATCATTGCCGGCTGCCTCGAAGCCGCTCAGAAGCTGCTTGGCCTGGTCCACCTCGCCCAGCTCGGTCAGGGTGGCGGCCATCAGTTTGCGCGCCAGGGCATGGTCCGGGGCGGCCTCCAGCACCTTGTTGAGGTGCGACTTGGCGGCCTCGCGGTTGCCCAGGGCGAGACTGGTGGCGCCGGCGAGCAACTGGGCGGGCAGGAAGGTCGGGGCGGCGCGCAGGATGTCCTGCAGCTTGGCGTTGGCTTCGGCGTGGCGGCCGCGGCGGAAGTCGATGAAGGCATCCAGATGGCGTCCGAACAGGCTGTTGGGCGCGTGTTTGAGCAGCAGCTTGAGATCGGCCTCGGCCTTGTCCAGGTCGTTGTTTTCCAGGTGCAGTTGGGCGCTGGCCAGGCGCGCGGGCCCGTTCGCCGGATCCAGGGCGAGGGCCTTGGCGAAGGCTTGCGCCGCCTCCGGGTTGCGGCTTGCCGCGCGCAGCAGGTCGCCTTTCATGATCCACAGGTCGGCGCGCGCGTCCGCTTTCGCCACCGCCTGGTCCACCAGTTCCAGGGCCGATTGCAGATTCTGGTCGGAGAGGGCGGCGTAGGCGAGGGAAACCAGCACCTCCGGGTGATCCGGAGAGATATCCCTGGCCTTGCCCAACTCCGTGTCGGCCGCCACCGATTCCTTCAGAAGCAGGTGCGCGCGCGCGCGCAGGGCGAGGATGGCCGCGTTGACCTCGGCGGGGTATTCCTCCCGCGCGCGGATTTCATCGAGGATGCGCCGCGGCTGGTTGATCTGCAGCAGAGTGCGGGCCAGCAGCGGTTCCAGATCCGCTTCCTTCGCACCGAGGTCGCGGGCCATGCGAAGTTCTTTCTCCGCGGCCGCGAAATCCCCGTTGACGAAATGCACCCGTCCAAGCAGGAAACGGGCGGCGGCGTTGTTTGGGTCTGCCTGCAGGCTGTTTTTCAGTTCGATGGCCGCGCCCTTGATGTCGCCTTGCTGGAACAGGGCGCTGCCCGCCCGGAAATGGTCCTCCGGCGATTGTCTCAAGGCGATGTAGGCGCCTCCGGCGAGGACCGCCGCGCCCGCCAGGGCAGCGAGCAGCTTGGGGAGATGGGGTTGCAGTTTTTTCAGGGGATTGCTGCGATGTCTGCGTGGCATGGGCATACTCGATCAGTCCGTTGGAGATGGGGCGCGCGCGAGCTTATCCCGGGGCGCCGAGATGGGTTGCGGGTGGGGCTGAAGCTTACATGAGGACCTACTTCAGGCCGAATCGGCCCATCAGGTCGTACAGGGTGGGGCGGGAGACTCCCAGCATCTCGGCGGCGTGGGCGACGTTGTGGTTGCAGCGGGCGAGCGCCTTGACCACGGCGCGGCGCTCGGCTGCGTCGCGCACGCTGCGCAGGTTCAGGGGCTCGTCGCCGGCGTCGGCGGGCGGCGTCATGCCGAGGTCGTCCTGGCTGATCTGCGGGCCGTCGGACATGATCACCGCGCGCTTGATGGTGTTTTCCATTTCGCGCACGTTGCCGGGCCAGGGGTGGGCCTCGATGGCCTGGATGGCTTCCGTCGCGAAGCCGCGCAAGGCGCGGCCCTGGGACTGGGAGAAACGGTCCAGGAAGGCGTGCGCCAGCAGCGAGCGGTCGCCCTGGCGTTCGCGCAGGGGGGGGATGCGCACGCTGATTTCCGAGAGGCGGTAGAACAGGTCCTCGCGGAATTGCCCGGCCTGGATGAGATCGGCCAGTTTCTGGTGGGTGGCGGCGACCACGCGCACGTCCACCGGGATCTCGCCGCGCCCGCCCAGGCGCTCGATCACGCGTTCCTGCAGGAAGCGCAGCAGCTTGGCCTGCAAGGGCATGGGCAGGTCGCCGATCTCGTCGAGGAACAGGGTGCCCTTGTTGGCGTATTCGATCTTGCCGATGGTCTGCTTGGCGGCGCCGGTGAAAGCGCCCTTCTCGTAGCCGAACAGCTCGGACTCGAGCAGGTTGTCGGGAATCGCCGCGCAGTTGATGGCGACGAACTTCTCCTTGGCGCGGTTGGACAGCTCGTGCAGGCCGCGCGCCAGCACCTCCTTGCCGGTGCCGGATTCGCCCAGCAGCAGCACCGAGGCGTCGCTGGGGGCGACCTTCTCGATGGTGCGGCAGACCTTGAGCATCTCCGGGTCGTTGGTGATCAGCCCTTGCAGGGGCTCGGAGCGCTTGCGCGCGGACAGCGCGCGGTTCTCCCGTTCGAGGCCGTAGACGCGGAAGGCGCGGTCGATGACCAGCTTGAGGATCTGTTCCTCGAAGGGCTTGTGGTAGAAGTCGAAGGCGCCCAGGCCGATGGCGCGCACAGCATTGGCGCGGTCCTGGTTGCCGGTGACGACGATGATCTTGGTGGCCGGGCACAGTTGCAGGATCTGCTGCAGGGTGGCGAGGCCCTCGGTGGCGCCGTCCGGGTCCGGCGGCAGGCCCAGGTCGAGCAGCACCACGGCGGGCTCGAAGCGGCGCACCTGGGCGAGGGCGGCTTCGCGATCGCCGGTGATCAGCACCTCGTACTCGTCCAGGCTCCACTTGATCTGTTTCTGGAGCCCGATGTCGTCCTCCACCAGAAGGATCCTGGGGGCCTTGTCGCTCATGGGGTTTCGCTCTCCGGGTCGGGCAGCAGGGGCAGGCGGAGGGTGAAGCAGGCGCCCTGGCCGGGCTGGCTGGCGACCTGAATATCGCCGCCCAGTTCCTGGATGTATGCCCTGCTTTCGTAGGCGCCGATGCCCATGCCTGTCCCCTTGGTCGATGCGAACGGGCGGAACAGGCGCTCGCGGATGAAGGTTTCGTCCATGCCGGCGCCGGTGTCGGTAACGCTGATGACCGCCCAGTCGTCCTGGCGCGCGAGTCTAACATCCACCCGGCCGGTGTAAGGGGTGGCCTCGATGGCGTTCTGCACGATGTGACCGATCACCCGTACCAGACGCTCGCGCTCGCCGCGCACGCTCAAGCCGGTAGCCTGCTTGTCGAGGACGGGCTTGAGGCTGAAACCGTGCTTGGAGCGGATCACCTCGTCGAGCAGATCATCCAGTTCCACGCGCTCCGTCGTGCTGGCGTCCGGCGCCTCGCTCAGCTTGGCGAGCATGCGGTTCATGCGCGCGACGGAACTCTCGATGGTGGCGAGCATGTCCTCCTGGAATTCCGGCTTGTGCTTGTGTTTCGCGGCGTTCGCCAGCAGCAGGGAGAGCTGCGCCACCAGGTTCTTGATGTCGTGCACGACGAAGGCGGAGGCGCGGTTGAAGGACTCGAACTGGCGCGCCACGGTCAGCGCCTCGGCGGCGCGGGCCTGCGCCAGGTGGGCGGCGGCCTGGCGCGCCGCGGTCTTCAGCAGGTCGCTCATTTCCCAGTTGAAGCTGGCCTTGCCGAGGGACTCGGCGAGCACCATGAAGCCCATCAGGCGTTCGTGCCAGAACAGCGGGATGATGAGCCAGGCTTCCTCGCTTGCGAGCAGCCAGTCCGGCGGCGCGGCGTCCTCGAAGGCGTCGTCGCGCAGGCGGTAGTCGTTCAGGTCCAGCACCCACTGGCGGCGTGCCATGAAGGCCAGCAGGGGATGCTCGGCGGCGATCTGGCCGTCCAGGTCGGACCAGTTCCAGTGCGCGACGCGGCGGAACGGGCCGCCGTCGTCCTGGCGCGCCCACAACGCCGCCTTGGGGCTCTCGACGAGGCGCGCCATGGCCTGCAGGCTGCGCTCGCTGACCTGGGAACCGGGCTCGCCCTCGCTGAGCAGCGAGGTGAAACGCAGCCATTCCTCGCGATAGTCGTAGCGGTAGCGGAAGAAGTGCTTGGACAGGAACACGCGCACGCGGGCGCGCGCGGCGCCGGAGAAGAACACCACCAGCAGGAGCACGCCGGCGCCGAACAGGAACACCGACTGCAGGACCTTGCCCCAGTCGCCGCCGACGATGCGGATGTAATAGCCGGCCGCCGCCATCAGCATGAGGTAGATGCCGGCGCCGAGCAGGACGATGGTATGGAAGGCCATGCGGTGGGAGATCACCACCGGCCAGTTGTCGCGCGGCCGCCGGCGCGCGGACACCCACAACAGCGGCGCCAGCATGGCGTTCACCGCGCCGCGCGCCGCCCAGGTGTCGGGGGAATAGGCCGAGAACAGCATGGCCTCGGAATACAGATAGAAATCGAAGGCGAACAACCCGCCCAGCGCCAGGCAGAGGAATTTCAGGCGCCAGCGGTCCTGCGGCAGGGCGTTGCGGTAGAGCTGTTCCACCAGGACCAGGCCGGCGATGGCGAGCAGGGTGGGGAACAGGGCGTAGGCCAGGTAGGACGGCGTGCCCTGCGGATGCGCCAGGGCCGCGGCCTGCGCGGCCAGGGCTGTCGCGCCCAGCAGGACGAGGGCGCGGCCCAGGCCGGCGGCGCCGAAGCCGCCCGCGCTCTGGCCGCGCAGTTCGCGGATGTTGTGCCAGAGAAACCACAGCCAGGCCAGGTTGCGCGCCAGCTCCGCCAGGGCCACCAGCTCGCGTCCGGTCTGC
>JBBIIR010000122.1:0-6092 GCA_037446455.1 Hydrogenophilales bacterium
ACGCCCTACGGCCTGACCACCTGGGGCGACCTCTTCACCCCCCGCCAACTCGTCGCGCTGACGGGCTTTTCCGATCTGGTCGGCGAGGCCATCGAAAAGATCAAGCGCGACGCCATCGCCGCCGGCCTGCCCGACGACCACCAACCCCTCGCAAAAGTCGGCGCTGGCGCGACGGCGTATGCGGAGGCGGTGGGGGTGTATTTGGCTTTTGTGGTCGAGAAGCTTACCGAATCCCACTCGACGATTTGCACCTGGAGTGCAATGCCGAAGAACGAACTGGTCGTAAGTACCTTTCGGCGGCAGGCGTTACCTATGACCTGGGACTTCGCTGAGGCCAACCCTTTCGCGACTTCGAGCGGAAGTGTGGGTAAGACGGGGGACGTTGTGGCCCGCGTGATCGATATGGCGCTTTCCGCCGCCGCTGGAGGGTCTGTGGTGCAGGCGGATGCGGCATCGCAATCGACCACTCGCGGCAAGGTTGTTTCAACCGACCCGCCCTACTACGACAACATCGGCTACGCCGACCTCTCGGACTTCTTCTACGTCTGGTTGCGCCGCTCAATGCGCCTGGTCTTCCCCGACCTGTTCGCCACCATGGCCGTGCCCAAGGCGGAGGAACTGGTCGCCACGCCCTACCGCCACGGCAGCAGGGAGAAGGCCGAGACCTTCTTCCTCGACGGCATGACCCAGGCCATGCACCGCTTGGCCTACCAGGCGCACCCCGCCTATCCGGTGACCATCTACTATGCCTTCAAGCAGTCGGAAAGCGACGGAGGCGAAGGCACCACCAACACCGGCTGGGACACCTTCCTCGCCGCCGTGATCGAGGCCGGTTTCGCCGTTTCCGGCACCTGGCCGATGCGCACGGAACGGGATGCTCGCTCGGTCGGAATCGGCACCAACGCGCTGGCCTCCAGCATCGTCCTCGTCTGCCGGAAGCAATCGGCCAATGCGCCGACCGCCACACGCCGCGAATTCCATAACCTGCTCAAAACCGAGCTGCCCGCCGCCCTGGCCTACTTGCAAGCCGGCAACATCGCGCCGGTCGATCTGGCGCAGGCGGCCATCGGCCCGGGCATGGCGGTCTATACGCGCTTTGCCAAGGTGCTCGACGCCGAAGGCCAGCCGCTGCCGGTGCGCGCCGCGCTGGCGCTGATCAACCAGGTGCTCGACGAGGCGCTGGCCGAACAGGAAGGCGACTTCGACGCCGACACCCGCTGGGCGCTGGCGTGGTTCGAGCAGATCGGCTTCGAGGAAGGCGAATACGGCGTCGCCGAGCAGCTTTCCAAGGCCAAGAACACGGCGGTGAGCGGCCTCGCCGAGGCCGGCATCATCTTCTCCGGCAAGGGCAAGGTGCGCCTGCTCAAGCCCGCCGAATTGCCCGCCGGCTGGGATCCCACCACCGATGCGCGCCTCACGATCTGGGAGATGGTGCACCACCTGGTGCGGGTGCAGGAATCCGGCGGCGAGGCCGCCGCCGCCGCGCTGGTGGCCAGGCTGGGCAGTCGGGCAGAGACGGCGCGGGAACTGTGCTACCGCCTCTACACCATCTGCGAACGCAAGAAACGCCCCGCCGAGGCCATGGCCTACAACGCCCTGGTGCAAAGCTGGCCGGAGATCGTGCGGCTGGCCCAGTCGGCGCCCCGCACGGTGACGCCGGGAACCGGCGATCTGTACGATACGCAGTGATCTCGTTCCGGAGGCCGATGCCATGCACCCCAGCCTGAATCTCGACGAAGCCACCCTGTCCCGCTTTTGCGAGACCCATCGCATCCGCCGTCTGGCCTTGTTCGGTTCGCAACAGAAGGGCACCGCCCGGCCGGACAGCGACATCGATCTGCTGGTGGAATTCGAGCCGGCGCATGTTCCGGGCTTGCTCGGCATTGCCGGCATGGAGATCGAGCTGTCGGCACTGCTGGGCAGAAAGGTGGATTTGCGCACCGCGGAGGATTTGTCCCGCTATTTCCGGGACGAGGTGGTGCGCACGGCGGAGGTGCAGTATGCAGCCTGAAGAACGTGTTCGCTGGCGTCACATGATCGACGCGGCCACGGATGCCCTGGGCTTTGTCGCCGGCCGGGGGCGGGCCGATCTGGACGACGACCGCATGCTGCTGTTCGCCGTGGTGCGCGCCCTCGAGATCATCGGCGAGGCCGCCAGCAAGATCACGCCGCAAACCCGCGCCGCGCATCCCGAGATTCCCTGGCCGGCCCTCATCGGCATGCGCAACCGGATCGTGCATGCGTATTTCGATATCAACACCGAGATCGTCTGGGTGGCGGTCACGCAGGAAATTCCCGCCTTGCTGAGTCAATTGCGGGCGGTCGAGTAAGCCACCATGGCCATCAGCAACCACGAGCGCGTCGGCAAGGCGCTGAAACTCCTGAAGGCGGGGCTGGGGCCCTTCGCGGAACGGGAGATCAAGAGTGCCATCGAGCTGAAATCCATCTCCATGGCCTCGGTGAAGAGCTTCGTCGATGATCCCCTGCTGGCGAAGAAGGCCATCAGCGCCTGGGATGCCTCGGCGCTGCTGAAGCTGATGTGGGAAACCTGGAACGAGGTGTTCCGGCGTACTCTGGGCTTCCCCGAGCGCAGCCTGGTCTCGGAAATCCGCGATTGGCGCAACAAGTGGGCGCACCAGGAGACCTTCTCCAGCGACGACACCGACCGCAGCCTGGATTCCATCGAACGCCTGCTGACGGCGGTGTCGGCGGAGCAATCGGAGGAAGTGCGGCGCATGAAGCTGGAACTGCGCCGCCTGGTGGCCGACGAGCAGGCCCGGGGCGAGCGGCGCAAGAGCGCGGGCATCGCCATCGAGGGGCAGCCCGCTGCCAGCCTGAAGCCCTGGCGGGAGGTGATCACCCCCCACGCCGACGTGGCCAGCGGCCGCTACCAGCAAGCCGAGTTCGCCGCCGACCTGTGGCAGGTGTACCTGAACGAGGGCAGCGACGAATACCGCAAGCCGGCCGAGTTCTTCCGCCGCACCTTCCTGACCAACAGCCTGCGCCAGCTGCTGGTGAGCGGCCTGCGTCGCGTGGCGACGGGCGGCGGCGACCCGGTGGTGCAGTTGCAGACCAACTTCGGCGGCGGCAAGACCCACTCCATGCTGGCGCTGTATCACCTGTTTTCCGGCACGCCGGCAACCGAGCTGCCGGGCATCGAGGAGGTGCTGCAGGACGCCGGGGTGCAGGCCCTGCCGCGCGCCAGGCGCGTGGTGTTGGTGGGCAACAAGATTTCCCCGGGCAACCCTTCCGTCAAGCCCGACGGCACCGTGGTGCGCACCCTGTGGGGCGAGATGGCCTGGCAGCTGGGCGGCAGGCCGGCCTATGAACGCATCCGCAATGACGACGAGCATGCCACCAGCCCGGGCGACGCCTTGCGCGAGCTGTTCAACGAATACGGCCCCTGCCTGATCCTGGTGGACGAGTGGGTGGCCTACGCGCGCCAGCTGCACGACCAGAGCGATCTGCCGGGCGGGGGCTTCGAGACCCAATTCAGCTTTGCCCAGGCGCTGACCGAATCGGCCAAGCTGGCCCGCAACTGCCTGCTCGTGATCAGCCTGCCGGCCTCGGACACGGCGACCTCGTCCCACGCCCTGGCCAACGAGGAGGAAGTGGGCGGCATCCGCGGCCAGGAGGCCCTGGCGCGGCTGCGCAACGTGGTGGGGCGGCTGGAATCGTCCTGGACCCCGGCGACTGCCGAGGAGGGCTTCGAGATCGTGCGCCGGCGGCTGTTCGAGCCGATGCGCGCCGACCACTTCAAGCTGCTGGACGCCACGGCGCGCGAGTTCGCCGAGATGTACCGCACCCAGCAGCAGGAATTCCCGCCCGAGTGCCGCGAGAGCGACTACGAGAAGCGGATGAAGTCGGCCTTCCCGATCCACCCGGAGGTGTTTGCCCGGCTGTACGAGGACTGGTCGACACTGGTGAAATTCCAGCGCACGCGGGGCGTGCTGCGCCTGATGGCGGCGGTGATCCACAGCCTGTGGGAGAAGGGCGACCGCAACCCGCTGATCATGCCGGCCAACATTCCCATCGACGACCCGCGTGTGCGCGACGAGTTGACCAGGTATCTCTCCGACAACTGGAAACCGATCATCGAGAAGGACGTGGACGGGCCGGATTCCCTGCCCCTGGCCATCGACGCCGAGGTGCCCAACCTGGGCAAGTTCTCGGCATGCCGGCGGGTGGCGCGGGCGATCTATCTGGGCTCGGCGCCGATTACCAGCGCCGCCAACAAGGGGGTGGAAGACCGCCGGGTGAAGCTGGGCTGCGTGATGCCGGGCGAGACCCCGGCGGTGTTCGGCGATGCCCTGCGCCGGCTGTCGCAAGTGGCCACCTTCCTCTACGCCGACGGCAGCCGCTACTGGTACGACACCCAGCCCACGGTGACCAAGCTGGCCGACGACCGGGCCGAGCAGTTGAAGCGCAATCCGGACAAGGTGGCCCACGAACTGGAGCGTCGCCTGCGCGACAACCTGGTTCAGCGTGGCGACTTCAACAAGGTACATCCGTTGCCGGCAAGCGGCGCCGACGTGCCGGACGACACCGACGCACGCCTGGTGGTGCTGGGCATCGACTATCCCTACGGCAAGGGTGGCAATAGCCCGGCCGAGGTGGCGGCCAGGGCGATACTGGAGCAACGCGGCAATGCGCCGCGCCTGTTCCGCAACACGCTGGTCTTCCTGGCGCCGGACAAGCAGCGTCTGGAGGACCTGGACGAGGGGCTGCGCAAGTACCTGGCATGGGAATCCATCGTGGCCGAGCAGGACCAGCTGGACCTGCGCCCGCATCAGGTGAAGCAGGCCGCGGCCCAGCTGAAGTCGGCCGATGGGGCGGTGACCGCGCGCCTGCCCGAGACCTATCAGTGGCTGCTGGTGCCGGAGCAACCCTCGGCCCAGGGGCCGGTGAACTGGACCGCCATCCGCCTGACCGGCCAGGACGCCCTGGCGGTGCGCGCGAGCAAGAAGATGCGGTCGGAGGAATTGCTGTACGCCAGCATGGGGCCGACGCGCCTGCGCATCGAGCTGGACAAGATCCCACTATGGCGCGGCGACCATGTCCTGGTCAGCCAGCTGGTGGAGGACTTCGCCCGGTACACCTACCTGCCGCGCCTGCGCGACGCTGTGGTGATGCTGGATGCGATTCGCGACGGCGTGAACCTGCTGACCTGGTCGCAGGACGGCTTTGCCTTCGCCGACGGTTACGACGAGGATGGCCGCCGCTACCGAGGCCTGCGCGGTGGCCAGATGATCGCCCTCAACGACCCCCATGCGCCCGGCCTGGTGGTGAAGCCCGAGGTGGCGATCAGGCAGCTGGATGCAGAGCGTGCCGCCCCTTCGCCGGGTGGTACGGCACCCCAGCCTGGCGGTGGTCCCTCCCCCTTGAAACCGGGCGGCGGTGGGCATAAGCCGGATCAGCCGACACCTGCTCAAACCAAGCCCCGGCGCTTCCATGGCTCGGTGACGCTGGACGCCACCCGTCTGGGCCGCGACGCCGGCAAGATCGCCGAGGAAGTCATCGCCCACCTCTCGGGCCTGGTTGGGGCGGACGTGCGCGTGACCCTGGAAATCCAGGCGGACGTGCCCGACGGCGTGCCGGACAACGTGGTGCGGACCGTTACCGAGAACGCAAGGACGCTGAAGTTCACGAGTCAGGGGTTCGAGAAGGAGTAGCGAGTCCTGGCCTTGGCCACGATGGCGGGTGTGATGCTGGCGATGGGCAGATTGCCAAGGGCGGGACAGATGTCGCGTTCAAACGCCCGCGACGACTTGGTGTGGTGGCCGGCACTCCATTCCCGCTGCTTCATGGTCAGCTACTCCTGGGCCAACGCCTTGACGGTGTTGTCAGTGTTCGCCGCCGTGGTGGCCCGGTTGACCCGACGTTCCGCCACAGGATCCTTGCCCTCCAGCAACAGGGCCCTGACCTCGCCCAACTCAACCCGAGCCGCCGCCAGGGTAACCAGCGGAAATCGGGATAGGGGCGGTCAGGATACCTGACCGAGCCCCTCCCACACCACCCGGCATGCGGGTCCGCACCGGGCGGTTCGAGAAGTTGAGGTCATGAGAGCCGGGGTAAGCCGAGTTTGTCGAAGT
>JBBIIR010000123.1:0-6086 GCA_037446455.1 Hydrogenophilales bacterium
GTCGATCGCCAGATCGGTGGAGAAATAGCCGCGGAGGAGTCCGAACATGTAAAGGGGTCCCGAAAGTCGGAAAAATAGCGGCGTATGATAACCTAGCCCGCTTGTTCTATTAAGTCCGCTCATCCTATGTCGCTCAGCATCGACGACGTCCAACGCATCGCCAAACTGGCCCGCATTCGCGTGAACGAAGCCGAGGCCGCCGGCTACCAGACCCGGTTGAACGGCATCTTCGGCCTCATCGAAGCGATGCAGGCGGTGGACACCGCCGGCGTCGAGCCCATGTCCCACGCCCAGGACCTGAGCCAGCGCCTGCGCGCCGACCAGGTCACCGAAACGAACCGCCGTGAAGCCTTTCAGGCCGTCGCCCCGCAGACCGAGAACGGGCTGTATCTGGTACCGAAGGTTATTGAATAAAGAGCGGGAAAAGGGAAAAGGGAAAAGGTACGGCACGACGCGTTTCCCGTTTCCCGTTTCCCGTTTCCCGTTTCCCCCGCATGGTTTGCCATGGTTGATCACACCCTCAAACACCTCTCCACCCTCCTCGCCGACGGCAAGGCTTCCAGCGTCGAGCTTTGCCGGGACTACCTGGCGCGCATCCGGGCGCTGAATCCCAGCCTCAACGCCTTCATCACCGTGGACGCGGACAAGACCCTGGCCGAAGCCGCCGCCGCCGACGCGCGCCGCGCCGCCGGCCAGGCCGGGCCGCTCACCGGCGTGCCCGTCGCGCACAAGGACATCTTCTGCGCCGAGGGCTGGCTCACCACCTGCGGCTCGAAGATGCTGGCCAACTTCGTCTCGCCCTACGACGCCCACGTCATCGAACAGTTCAAGGCGGCGGGCATGCCCGCTCTCGGCAAGACCAACATGGACGAGTTCGCCATGGGCTCCTCCAACGAGACCAGTTTCTTCGGCCCGGTAAAGAACCCCTGGGACAGCGCCCGCGTGCCCGGCGGCTCCTCCGGCGGTTCCGCCGCCTGCGTCGCGGCCGGCCTGGCGCCGGCGGCCACCGGCACCGACACCGGCGGTTCCATCCGCCAGCCCGCCGCCCTGTGCGGCATCACCGGCCTCAAGCCGACCTACGGCGTGGTCTCCCGCTACGGCATGATCGCCTTCGCCTCCAGCCTCGACCAGGGCGGGCCGATGGCGCGCAGCGCGGAGGACTGCGCCTGGCTGCTCAACGTCATGGCCGGCTTCGACGCGCGCGATTCCACCAGCCTGGAACGGGCGAAGGAGGATTACACGCGCGACCTGAACAAGCCTCTGGCCGGCCTGCGGATCGGCCTGCCTCGCGAGTTTTTCGGCGAGGGGCTGACCGGCGACACCGCCAGGGCCGTCGAGCAAGCCATCGCCCAATATCGCAAGCTGGGGGCCGAGACCGTGGAGGTGGGCCTGCCCAACTCCAGGCTGTCGGTCGCCGCTTATTACGTATTGGCCCCGGCGGAAGCCTCCAGCAACCTGTCCCGCTATGACGGCGTGCGCTACGGCTACCGCACACCGGAGTACAAGGACCTCACCGACATGTACGAAAAAACCCGCGCCGAAGGCTTCGGCGCCGAGGTCAAGCGACGCATCATGATCGGCGCCTACGTGCTCTCCCACGGCTACTACGACGCCTATTACATCCAGGCCCAGCGCCTGCGCCGGCTGATCGCCAACGACTTCGCCGAGGCGTTCAAGGCCTGTGACCTGATCCTGGGGCCCACCGCCCCCACCACCGCCTTCCGGCTGGGGGAAAAGGCCGACGATCCGGTGCAGATGTATCTGTCCGACATCTACACCATCGCCGTCAACCTGGCCGGCCTGCCCGGCATGAGCCTGCCCTGCGGCTTCGACCGCCAGGGCCTGCCCATCGGCCTGCAACTCATCGGCAACTATTTTGCCGAGGCGAAGATGTTCAACGTGGCGCACCAGTATCAACTGGCCACGGACTGGCACCGAAGGGCGCCGGCACTCTGATACGAGGAGACCGACATGGGATTCGCGCTGCGCAAGGACGCCCGCTATAACGTCGAGGAATACCTGACCTGGCCCGAGGACGGCCCGCGCTATGAACTGATCGAGGGCATACCGTTCGAGATGAACGCGCCGGGCTACGACCACCAGAAAGTGGTCGCTGCGTTGCATGTCGAACTGGCTGTGCATCAACGCGAGCGTCTGAAATCCGGCGGCGGGGATGGCCGTCCGCCCTGCGATATCCTGGAGTCGCCCATCGACGTCATCCTCTCCGAATTCACCGTGGTGCAGCCCGACCTCATCGTCGTGTGCGACCCGTCCATCGTCGTGGGCAACCGCGTGCGCGGCGTGCCGGACCTGGTGGTGGAAGTCCTCTCCCCCAGCACCGCCGCCAAGGACCGCAAGTACAAGCGCCGCCTGTACGAGACCGCGGGGGTGCCGCAATACCTGCTCATCGACCCGGCCTACCGCTACGTGGAGCGCTACACCCTGGACGCCCAGGGCCGCTATCCCGAGCCGGACACGCTGGAGGCCGCGGACGTCTTCAGCGTCGAGGTCGCCCCCGGCTTCACCCTCACCCTGCACGACATCTTCGGCTGGCCGCTGCCGGTGGAGGTGCATCAGGACATCGCACGTTACGGATAAATCGTCATGCAATGGGAAACCGTCATCGGGCTGGAAGTGCACACCCAGCTCACCACCCAGTCCAAGATCTTCTCCGGCGCCAGCATCGCCTTCGGCGCCGCGCCCAACACCCAGGCCTGCCAGGTGGACATCGCCCTGCCCGGGGTGCTGCCGGTGCTGAACCAGGGGGCGGTGGAGCGGGCCATCAAGTTCGGCCTGGCGATCGGGGCGAAACTCAACCGCACCAACGTCTTCGCGCGCAAGAATTACTTTTACCCGGATTTGCCCAAGGGCTACCAGATCAGCCAGTACGAGCTGCCCATCGTCGAGGGCGGCCACCTGAGCATCCAGGTCGGCGACGAAGAGAAGACCATCCGCATCACCCGCGCCCACCTGGAGGAGGATGCCGGCAAGAGCCTGCACGAGGACTTCCACGGCATGACCGGCATCGACCTCAACCGCGCCGGCACGCCGCTCCTGGAGATCGTCTCCGAGCCGGACATGCGCTCGGCGAAGGAGGCCGTGGCCTACGCCCGCGCCCTGCACACCCTGGTGACCTGGATCGGCATCTGCGACGGCAACATGCAGGAGGGCAGCTTCCGGGTGGACGCCAACGTCTCGGTGCGGCCCCGCGGCCAGGCCGAGTTCGGCACCCGGCGCGAGATCAAGAACCTCAACTCCTTCAAGTTCCTGGAACAGGCCATCGATTACGAGGTGCGCTGGCAGATCGAGCGGCTCGAGGACGGCCACAGGATTCAGCAGGCCACCGTGCTGTTCAATCCGGACACCGGCGAGACCCGCGCCATGCGCAGCAAGGAGGACGCCCACGACTACCGCTACTTTCCCGATCCCGACCTGTTGCCGGTGAGGCTGGACGAGGACTGGATCGATCAGGTGCGGGCCGGACTGCCGGAGCTGCCGGAACAGAAGCAGGCCCGCTACCGCGAGCAGCTCGGGCTGTCCGCCTACGACGCCGGCACCCTGACCGCCTCGCGGGCCATGGCCGAGTACTTCGAGGCGGTGCTGGCTGCCCTGCCGGCCGGCGGCGAGAGCGCCAAGCTGGCGGCCAACTGGATCATGGGCGACCTCTCCGCCGCCCTCAACAAGGCCGAACTGGACATCGCCGCCAGCCGCATCGCGCCGCGCCAGCTGGCCGGCCTGCTGATCCGGATTCAGGACGGCACCCTGTCCGGCAAGCTGGCCAAGCAGGTCTTCGAGGCGATGTGGACGGAGGGCGGGGAGGACGAAAAGGCGGCCGACGCCATCATCGAAGCCAAGGGCTTGAAGCAGGTCTCCGACGCCGGCGCCATCGAGCCGCTCATCGACGAAGTCCTCGCCGCCAACCCGAAGTCGGTGGAGGAATTCCGCGCCGGCAAGGAGAAGGCCTTCAACGCCCTGGTCGGTCAGGTCATGAAAGCCAGCAAGGGCAAGGCCAACCCCGCCCAGGTCAACGAACTGCTGCGCAAAAAGCTGGGCTGAGCCGCCTCAGCGCGGCTGCCTGGCGCGCAGTTCCCGATAGCGCAGCTTGTCCGCCTCGTAACGCTGGCGGATGTCCTCCTGGGCCTTTTCGTGCTGGACGATGAGGCTGTCCAGCTTGCTCAGCTCGGCGCGCGCCTCGTCGCGCATCTGCGCGGCCGCGCGGGGCGCCGCCGGGCTGCCGGCGTGCGGCGCGAGCTGGGCGTTGGCGGCGGCCAGCTTGTCGGTGGCCGCCTTGTGGCGGATGCGCAGGCCCTTGAGGTTGGCTTCCTCCTGGTCCAGGGCGCGGTCGCGGGCGAGGTCGATTTCCTCTTCGCTGACGTAGGTGGTGACCAGGGCGCGGTCGCGTCGCTGCCGCGCCTCCTCCAGCCGCCGGGCTTCCTCGCGCCGGCGCTGTTCCGCCTCCTGGCGGGCGCGCTCCTCGGGGCTCAGGCGGGTACGCGGGGTTTCCTTTTTCACGCGGCCCTGCTTGTCCAGTTCGACGTTGCCCAGGCCCGCGTCCTTGCTGGGAATGTGATCGCCGTAATGCACGCGGCCCTGCTCGTCCACCCAGCGGTAGGTGGCCTGCGCCTGGACCGCGCCAGCCATCGTCATGATGCCCAGCGCCAACAGGGCGGCAAGGATCGGAGCGTGCATGGCTTCAGGCCGCCGCGATGCCATACGCGGCCCGGTAGTCGTGGATCCTGCCCAGGGTGGCCTGCCACTCCGCCTTGCCGGCGAAATGCGCGGCCAGATCGTCCAGATCGACGATGCTGATGACCGGCAGGCCGAAATCCCGGCTCACCTCCTGCACCGCCGACAATTCCCCCTGACCGCGCTCCATGCGGTCGAGGGCGATGGCCACGCCGCAGGGGGTGGCGCCGGCGGCGCGGATGAGTTGCACCGACTCGCGCACCGAGGTGCCGGCGGAAATCACGTCGTCGACGATGAGGATGCGGCCGCGCAGCGGCGCGCCGACGATGTTGCCGCCCTCGCCGTGGTCCTTGGCTTCCTTGCGGTTGTAGCTGTAGGGCACGTTGCGTCCGGCGGAGGCCAGGGCGATGGCCACCGAGGCCGCCAGGGGGATGCCCTTGTAGGCGGGGCCGAACAGGCCGTCGTAGGCGAGGCCGGAGGCGTCGATGGCCTTGGCGTAGAATTCCCCGAGCCGCTTCAGCGACAAGCCATCGTTGAACAGCCCGGCATTGAAGAAATACGGACTCATGCGCCCGGCCTTGGTCTTGTATTCGCCGAACAGCAACACCTGCTGGCGAATCGCGAAATCGAGAAACTCCGTCTTGAAACCCTGCACCCTGTCTATCCTCATGCCATGCGCGTCATCAGCCTGAATCTTAACGGAATCCGTTCCGCCGCCGGGAAAGGCCTCTATCCCTGGCTCGCCGCCCAGCACGCCGACCTGGTCTGCCTGCAGGAGCTCAAGGCCCAGCCCGCCGACCTGACGGCGGAGATGCGCGACCCGCCCGGCCTGGCCGGCTTCTTCCATTGCGCCGAGAAAAAGGGCTACAGCGGCGTCGGCCTGTACACCCGACATGTCCCGCAAAGCCTCGTAGAGGGACTCGGCATCGAGGATATCGACAGGGAAGGCCGATATCTTGAGCTTCATTTCAAGGAATTCGCCGCCATCTCGATCTACCTGCCCTCCGGCTCCAGCTCGCCCGAGCGCCAGGCCGCCAAGTTCAGCTTCATGGAGCGCTTCCTGCCGCATCTGGAAAACCTGGTCGCCGGCGGCCGTGAACTGCTGCTGTGCGGCGACTGGAACATCGCCCACACCGAGAAGGACCTGAAGAACTGGAAATCCAACCGGAAGAATTCCGGCTTCCTGCCCGAGGAACGCGCCTGGCTCTCGGAAGTGTTCGACCGCCTCGGCCTGGTCGACGTCTACCGCCGCCTCTACCCCGACCACACCGCCGAGGCCTACACCTGGTGGAGCAACCGCGGCCAGGCCTGGGCGAAGAACGTGGGCTGGCGCATCGACTACCAGATCGCCACGCCCGCGCTGGCGGCGAAGGCGCAACGCGCATTCGTGTACAAGGAAC
>JBBIIR010000124.1:0-6030 GCA_037446455.1 Hydrogenophilales bacterium
TGACGACGATCCAGCCCGCCAGGGTGAGGGCGATGGTGGGCACATGGCCCAGCCGGTCCTGCAGGTGGCCGAAGGCGAGCGATCCCGCCACCGCCGCGAAATTCACCGCCAGGATGAGCACCAGGGTATCGCGCGTGGAAAAGCCCAGAGCCTGCTGGGCGTAGATGGCGGCGAGGGCGATCACCGTCTGGATGCCGGCCTGGTAGAACACCACGCACACCAGGAAACGCGCGAGGTCGCGATGCCGGCGCGCCCGCCGCAAGCTGACCAGCAGGCGGCGGAAGGCGAGCCCCGCGACCGGCCCGCGCGCCGCGCGCGGCTGCGCCCGCTCGCGCAGGAACAGGAAGGTGGGCAGCGCCGCCAGGGCGAACACGCCGGCGGTGATCCACAGGGTGACCGGCACGAAGGCGCTGGCCGGCTGCCCGCGCGCCTGCGCCCAAGCCACATAGGCCAGGCAGAGGCCGAGGGTGAAGATGCCGCCCAGGTAACCGAGGCCCCAGCCCCAGCCCGACACCCGGCCCAGCCGGCGGCCGCGCGCGAGTTCCGGCAGGAAGGCGGCGATCAGGTTCTCGCCGGTGCCGAAACAGAAATTCGCCAGGATCAGCAGGCCGATCGCCAGCGCCAGATCGCCCGGCCCGGCCAGCGACAGGCCGGCGGTGCCGAGCACGCAGCCGACGGTGGTGTAGGCGAGCAGCCGCTTCTTCGCGGCGCGGGCGTCGGCGTAGGCGCCCAGAGGCGGCGCGCTGACCAGGATGAGCGCGTAGGACACCGCCAGGGCGGCGCTCCAGGCGAAGGTGGCCCAGACCGCGCCGCCCGCCACCTCGGCGACGAAGTAGGCGTTGAACACGGCGGTGATGACCACCGTGGTGAAGCCGGAATTGGCGAAGTCGTACATCGCCCAGGCCCACACCTCGCGCGGCGCCACGCCGGGGTTGAAGGAGCGCGTCATGGCGACGGGGAAACCACATCCGGCAGCGGCGCGCGCCGCCGCAGCATGCGCAGCAGGACGAACACCGCGCCGGCGGAGGGAACATCGGAGTGGCGGTGCTGGTTCAGAAGCAAAGGAAACAAAGCAAGAATGAGAATGTGCCTATTATTATGGAATGAGGAAGGGTCCGTGACGGAGGAGCATCGATGAGGCAGTGGCTGTTCGTCGTATTTGCCGGTTTGCTGGCCATCGCGTCCGCGATGCCGGGGATCGCCGCGTCCTCGCCCGCCTCCGTCCTGGTGCTGCGCGTGGAAGGCGCCATCGGCCCGGCCACCGCCGACTACGTCGTGCGCGGGCTGGCCCGCGCCGAGGCGGAGCGCGCGCAACTGGTGGTGCTGACCCTGGACACGCCTGGCGGCCTCGACACCTCCATGCGCCAGATCATCAAGGCGATCCTCGCCGCGCCCATGCCGGTCGCCACCCACGTCGCCCCCGGCGGCGCCCGCGCCGCCAGCGCCGGCACTTACATCCTCTATGCCAGCCACATCGCCGCCATGGCGCCGGGCACCAACCTGGGCGCCGCGACGCCGGTGGCCATCGGCGGCATGCCCGGAGGCGACGAGCCCTCCCCCGCCCCCGGCGCCAAGGAGAAGACAAAACCCGAATCCGCGGATCCCGCCCGCGGCGCCATGGCGCGCAAGGAGGTGCATGACGCCGCCGCCTACATCCGCGGCCTCGCCCAGCTGCGCGGACGCAACGCGGAGTGGGCGGAAAAGGCGGTGCGCGAGGCGGTCAGCCTGCCGGCCGAGGACGCCTTGAAGATGCGCGTGGTCGATCTGATCGCCGCCGACCTGGACGACCTGCTGCGCCAGGTCGACGGCCGCAAGCTGAAGACCGCCGCCGGCGAAGTCGTCCTCGCCACCAGGCAGGCGCCGGTCCTGCACCACGAGCCCGACTGGCGTGCCCGCCTGCTGGCGGTGATCACCGACCCCAGCATCGCCCTGGTGCTGATGATGATCGGCTTCTACGGGCTGTTCTTCGAATTCAGCTCGCCCGGCTTCGGCGTGCCCGGCGTGCTCGGCGCCATCTGCCTGCTGCTCGCCCTCTATGCCCTGCAACTCTTGCCGGTGAACTACGCCGGCCTGGCCCTCATCGCCCTGGGGGTGGCGTTCATGCTGGCGGAGGCGTTCTTCCCCAGTTTCGGCATACTCGGCGCGGGCGGAGTGGTGGCTTTCGTCATCGGCGCGGTGATCCTCATCGACACCGACCTGCCCGGCTTCGGCATTCCCATCGAACTCATCATCGCCATCGCCCTGAGCAGCGCCCTGCTAATCGGCCTGGTCGGCGGCATGGCGGTGAAGGCGCGGCGCCGGCCGGTGGTGAGCGGCGCCGAGGAATTGCCGAGCGAAGCGGGCGAGATGCTGGAAGACAGCGTGCCCGTCGACGGGCAACACGAAGGCTGGGCGCGCGTGCACGGCGAGAACTGGCGGGTACGCGCCGCCGTTCCCCTGCGCCGGGGCGGCCGGCTGCGCATATTGGGGCGGGACGGCCTGGTGTTGCGGGTCGATGCCGCGGAAGACTAACGGACATGACTTTGAGAAGACGTCCCGAAGCATGAATACCCTGAAGGGCATAAAAGTCATGTCCGTTTCCCTCCCTTGCAGGGCGCGCCCCGGACTGCATTCCGGGGCCGTTCGGCGGGCGCGGAGCATGCTCCGCGAAACCCCCGCCTCACCCCCCCGGCCCCCGCTCCGCGCCCCACGGCTGGCGATGCATCACCAGCCGGCTGCGAGGGCGGAATGCTGTGCATTCCGAATTCCCCTCTCGCCCCGCCTGCGGGAGAGGGGAGCTTCGAGAAGTCGCCGTGCGACTTTACCGCTAAGAGGTGGTAAAACGATTTCCACGCTCCACCACTCCGTCATTCCCGCCTACGCGGGAATGACGGCCGCTTTGGCGGGCTTTTTCGAAAAATTCACGGGCTCTGAAACACAGGAGGACTGACATGTACGGCATTGAATTCGGTTTTGGCGGCGTGGTTCTGATTCTCGCCGTCCTGGTCGTCGCCTCGTTCCGCATCCTGCGCGAATACGAGCGCGGCGTGGTGTTCATGCTCGGCCGCTTCTGGAAGGTCAAGGGCCCCGGCCTGGTGCTGGTGATCCCCGGCGTCCAGCAGATGGTGCGCATCGACCTGCGCACGGTGGTGCTGGACGTGCCCACCCAGGACGTGATCTCGCGCGACAACGTGTCGGTCAAGGTCAACGCCGTGGTCTATTTCCGCGTGGTGGACCCGCAGAAGGCCATCATCCAGGTGGAGGACTTCCTCGCCGCCACCAGCCAGCTGGCGCAGACCACCCTGCGCTCGGTGCTGGGCAAGCACGAGTTGGACGAAATGCTGGCCGAGCGCGAGCGCCTCAACCTGGACATCCAGCAGGTGCTCGACAGCCAGACCGACGCCTGGGGCATCAAGGTCGCCAACGTCGAGATCAAGCACGTCGACATCGACGAATCCATGGTGCGGGCCATCGCCAGGCAGGCGGAAGCGGAGCGCGAGCGGCGCGCCAAGGTGATCCACGCCGAGGGCGAGCTGCAGGCCTCGGAAAAGCTGCTGCAGGCCGCCACCATGCTGGCCCGGCAGCCGGAGGCCATGCAACTGCGCTACCTGCAGACCCTGGCCGGCATCGCCGGCGACAAGACCTCGACCATCGTTTTCCCCCTGCCCATCGACATCTTGTCCACCCTGAAGTCCGTTGCCGGAGGAGGCAAGCCGTGATGCCCCGCGGCGGACGCATGCCATGGCCGCGGCCTTGACGCTGCCCGCCGCGCCGCCGGCTGGGGCATTCCACGGGCTGGCGCGCCTGATCGTCGCCAGCCACCGGCGCGTGGTGGGCCATCCCCTGCTCGCCGACACCCCGGAAGACGACGTTCGCCTGGCCGACGCCCTTTGGACGGCCCCGATCGCGGTGGTCGCCCACGGCACCCAGACCGACCCGGTGTTCTGCTACGGCAACCGCCTGGCGCTGGAACTGTTCGAAATGGATTTCGCCGCCTTCACCGCCCTGCCCTCGCGCTATTCCGCCGAGCCGCCGGCGCGGGAGGAACGCGCGGCCCTGCTGGAACGGGTGACGCGCCGCGGCTTCATCGACGATTACGCCGGGGTGCGCATCTCCCGCGGCGGCCGGCGCTTCCACATCCGTGGCGCGACCGTGTGGAACCTGCTCGACGCCGACGGCAGCCATCGCGGCCAGGCCGCCGCCTTCGCGCAGTGGTTGCCGGCATGACCCTGTCGCCCTGCCGCCCGGGCCACCATCCGTTGTGGCGGACGGGTCTGCTCTGCCTGCTGCTGGGCGTCCTCGCGCCCGCCGCCGCGACCGACGAGTTCGCCCGGCAGCGCGCGCAATTGACGCAAGAAGTGGCCGAGCAGGCCCGCCATGCCCGCCACGCGCTGCCCCCGGCCGGCTTCGACGCCGCCGTGCTGGCGGCGCTGGGCAAGGTGCCGCGCCATGAATTCGTGCCGCCCGAGCGGCGCGCCCAGGCCTACGCCAACCGGCCCCTGCCCATCGGCCACGGCCAGACCATCTCGCAACCCTTCATCGTCGCGCTGATGACGCAACTGCTGGAACTCAAGGGCGACGAGAACGTGCTGGAGATCGGCACCGGCTCCGGCTATCACGCCGCCTTCCTGGCCGAGCGCGCGCGCCGCGTGCACAGCGTGGAAATCATCGCGCCGCTGGCGCGCGAGGCGGAAGCGCGCCTGCGCCGCCTGGGCTACGACCGGGTCGAGGTGAGGCTGGGCGACGGCTACTACGGCTGGAAGGAGCGCGGCCCCTTCGACGCCATCGTCGTCACCGCCGCCGCCGACCACGTGCCGCCGCCCCTGGTGGCGCAACTGAAGCCCGGCGGCCGCATGGTGATCCCGGTCGGCGCGCCCTTCCTCACCCAGGAACTGGTGCTGCTGCGCAAGGAACGCGACGGCCGCGTGACGCAGCGCGAAATCCTGCCGGTGGCCTTCGTGCCCCTCACCGGCGGACCCGCGCGCTGAGAGGGCGCGGGCGCCGGCATGGCGGATTGCCGGGCGCGGCCGCCGCTCGCCGCCATCTTCCTGCTGTCGGCGGCGACCCTGGCCTACGAGGTGCTGCTGACGCGGCTGTTCTCGCTGATCCAGTGGCACCACTACGCGCACATGATCATCAGCCTGGCCCTGCTCGGCTTCGGCCTCAGCGGGGCGCTGCTGACCGCCTGCGGCGAGCGTCTGGCGCGGCGCCTGGAATCCGCCCTGGCCTGGGCGGCGGCGGGCTTCGGCATCGGCGCCGTGCTCGCCTTTCTCGCCGCGCGCGCCATCGCCTTCAATCCGCTGGAACTGGCCTGGGATCCCGAACAGGCCTTGCGTCTGCTCGCCACCTACGGCGTGCTGGCGCTGCCCTTCCTGTGCGCCGGCGGCGGCATCGGCCTGGCGCTGATGGCGCTGGAGGGCCAGCGCCACCGCCTGTATGCCGCCGACCTGCTGGGCGCCGGCAGCGGCGCCCTGGCGGTGGTGATCGGCCTGCAATGGCTGCCGCCGGGCCGCGCCCTGCTGCTGGTGGGCGCCCTCGGGCTGCTGGCGGCGGCCCGCTTCGCCACCGACAGCCGCGCGCGCCTGCCGCTGTATGCGCTGGCGGCGATGGTCGCGCTGCTGCCGGCGCCGTCGCTGACGCCTTCCGCCTACAAGCCGCTGACGCGCACCCTGGCGGCCGAGGGCGCGCGCGTACTGGCCGAGGTGGACGGCGCCAAGGGCCGCGCCACCGCCCTGGTCAACCCGCGGGCGCCGCTGCGCGACGCGCCCGGCCTGAGTCCGCTGAGCCCCTACCACGCCTCGCCGCAGATCGCCCTGTTCATCGACGGCGAACCGGCCGGCGGCGTGCCCCTGGGCGACCGCCGCTATCTCGGCGAACTGCCCTCCGCCGCGCCCTACGCCCTGCTCGAGGCGCCGCGCGTGCTCGCCTTCGGTCTCGGCGCCGGCACCTGGCGGGCGCTCGACGTCGAGGGCGCGCGCGTGCGCGTGGTGGCCGACCACGCCAGCCTGATCCGCCTGCTTGGGCGCCTGCGGGAGAACCCGCCCTCGGGCG
>JBBIIR010000125.1:0-6029 GCA_037446455.1 Hydrogenophilales bacterium
GCGACCGCGCGCCGCGTCGCCGTCGAGCGGGCCGGCCAGGCGCGCCTTGCGCGGCTTCGGCGCCGGGCGCCGGTCCTCGTGGCTGAGCGTCGGCCAGGGCGTGAGGTTGTGGGCATGCGGCAGCCATTCCAGGCGCCCGCTGTTGGCGACCACCCTGGGTTCCAGGGTCTTGTTGGGCGCCGCCGCATTCACCGCGGCATCCCGCGGCAGTCCCTGCGCCCAGGCCGGGAGGACCAGGGCGACGGCCAATCCGGCCAGGATGCGGATGCTGCGCATGCGACTCTCCTCTTCCGGGTCGCCGCCCGGATTCCTCGCTTCGGAAGCTGGAAGATTACTCCAAACCGTCCTCGGTCAGCCGCAATACCCGGTTCATGCGCCCGGCCAGATCGGGGTCGTGCGTCACCACCAGGAAGGCGGCGCGATGCCGCGTCGACAATTCGAGGAGCAGGTCCTGGATGCGCGCGGCGTTGTGCCGGTCGAGGTTGCCGGTGGGCTCGTCCATCAGCACGCAGGCCGGCTGCGTGACCAGGGCGCGGGCGATGGCGGCGCGCTGGCGCTCACCGCCGGAAAGTTCGCCCGGCCGGTGCCCGAGCCGATGACCGAGGCCCACCTCTTGCAGCCAGCGCGCGGCTTCCGCCAGCGCCCGGGAACGTTCCTCGCGGCGGATCAGCAGCGGCATGGCGACGTTCTCCTCGGCGGAGAATTCCGGCAACAGGTGATGGAACTGGTAGACGAAGCCCAGCATGCGGTTGCGCAGGCGGCCACGCTCCACTTCGCCGAGGCTCCACAAGGAAGCGCCGCCCACCCGCACCTCGCCGGCATCGGGTCGATCGAGGCCGCCCAGCAGATGCAGCAGGGTGCTCTTGCCGGTGCCGGAGGCGCCCATCACCGCCACCCGCTCGCCGGCGGCGACGCTCAGATCGACACCGTTCAGCACCGGCACTTCGGTCTTGCCCTGCCAGTAGCTCTTGCGCAGGCCCGCGCAGGCCAGCACCACGTTTCCCGTTTCCCGTTTCCCGTTTCCCGCCTCACTCATAGCGCAGCGCCTCCGCCGGCTGGATGTGGGCCGCCCGCCAGCTGGGATAGAGGGTGGCGAAGAAGGACAGGAGAAGGGCCACCCCGCCTATGGTCCAGACGTCCGGCCAGTTCAGCTTGGACGGCAGATCGGAGATGTAATAGACGTCGGCGGGAAACAGGTCGAGCCCCACCGCGCGCTCGATCCAGGGCACCACGGTCTCCACGTTGAGGGCCAGCAGCACGCCGGAAACCAGGCCGGCGAGCGTGCCGAAGACGCCGATCAGGCTGCCCTGCACCATGAAGATGGCCATGATGCTGCCGGGGTGCGCGCCCAGTGTGCGCAGGATGGCGATGTCGGACTGCTTGTCGGTCACCGCCATGACCAGGGTGGAGATGATGTTGAAGGCGGCGACCGCGACGATCAGGGTGAGGATGATGAACATCATGCGCTTCTCGATCTGCACCGCTTGGAAGAAGCTGGTGTGGCGCATGGTCCAGTCCGACAGGTAGTAATCGCCCTCCAGGCTGCCGGCGAGGTCGCGCAGCACGCGCGGCGCCCGCTCCAGGTCGGCGAGCTTGACGCGCAGGCCGGAAACCTCGTCGCCCAGACGGTAAAGCTTCTGCGCATCCTCCAGGTGCATGAGGACAAGGCCGGCGTCGTACTCGAACATGCCCATCTGGAAAATGCCGCTCACGGTGAACTGCTTGATGCGCGGCAGCATGCCGGCGGGGGTGACCACCCCCTGCGGCGCGATCACCGCCACCTTGTCGCCGGGAAACACGCCGAGGGCGCGCGCCAGGTCGTGGCCGAGGGCGATGTTGAATTCTCCGGGGCGCAGGCTGTCGAGGCGGCCCGCCTGCATGTGCCCGGCGAACTCCGCGACCTTGCCTTCCTCCTGCGGCAAGAGGCCGCGCACCAGGGCGCCCTTGGTTTCCGAACCCACCACCAGCAGGGCCTGGCCGCTGACGTAGGGCGCGCTGCCGCGCACCTCGGGGTGTCGGGCGACCTGCGCGGCGAGGCCCGGCCAGTCGGCGAGCCGTCCGGCCGGGCCGCTGATTTCCAGATGCGAGGCGACGCCCAGGATGCGCGTGCGTAGTTCCTCCTGGAAACCGTTCATCACCGACATGACGACGATGAGCGCCATCACCCCCAGGGCGATGCCCGCCATGGAGATCACGGAGATGAAGGAGATGAAGTGGTTGCGGCGCTTGGCGCGCGTATAGCGCAGGCCGATGCGGAGTTCGTAGGGCAGCACGGGGCGCAGTCTGCCACAGACCCGGCGCCCCGTCAGTCTCCCAGCAGATGCGCCGCGACTTCCCGGCGATGCGGCGCGCGGCGGTGCTCGAACAGATAGATGCCCTGCCAGGTGCCCAGCACCAGGCTGCCCGCGCGCACGGGGATGCTTAGCTGGGTCTGGGTAAGGGCCGCGCGGATGTGCGCCGGCATGTCATCCGGCCCTTCCAGGGTGTGTTGATAAAGCGGATCATGCTCGGGAACCAGCCGCTTGAGGAAGCGTTCGAGGTCGCCGCACACGCCGGGGTCGGCGTTCTCCTGAATCAGCAGGCTGGCCGAGGTATGCCGCACGAACAGCGTCAGCAGGCCATCACGCAGGCCGCTGGCGGCCACCCAGGCGGCGACGCGGGCGGTGAAGTCGCTGAGTCCCTGGCCACGGGTGGCGATCTCGAAGCTGTGGTGCAGTTGTCGCATGCCGCCATTTTAGCGACCGCGCGACGCCCGCCTCAGTCGGATTCCACCAGATCGCGGTAGGCGTGCCAGGTGGCGTGGCCGAGCAGCGGAAAGATGACGACCAGGCCGATCAGCGCGGTCAGGATGCCCGCCAGGGTAAGGGTGACGATGAGGGCCGCCCAGACCAGCATGGGCAGGGGATTGCTCGCCACGGCCCAGAGACTGGCGGTGATGGCGGTGACGGTATCCACCTCGCGGTCCATCATCATCGGCAGGGAGACCACGGCCAGGGCGAACACCAGCGCCGCCAGGGCGGCGCCGAGGATCAGGTAGACGACGACGAAGGCCCAATGCTCGGCGCTGAACAGCAACCCCAGGCTGAAGTAACCGGTCGCCACCAGATCGTTGCGCAGCAGCAGCCCCACCAGCAACGCGGAGATGCGCTCCCAGGCGCTGAGGATGAAGGCCAGCAGCACGGCGAACAGGCCGATGGAGGCGGGGTTGCGACGCAGGGGCGCGAGGAATTGCAAAGGACCGCCGCGATCCAGCCCATGTTCCAGGCGGCTGGAAATCGCATAGAAGCTGATGGCCAGGAAGGGCGCCAGCAGCAGGAAGCCCGACAACAGGGTGAGGGTGAGATGCGTGCTTTGCCGTGCCCAGGCCAGCAACAATCCGCCGAGCAGGGCGAAGACCACGCCGTAGCCCAGCGACAACGGCCAGGCGCGCGCGAGATCGCGCCAGCCCAGGCGCAGCCAGAGCAGGGGACGCAGGGCATCGACCCGGCGCAGAACGGGCAGACTCATGCCGGACACTTCCGGCTTGAAGGACAGGGCGCTCATGATTCGACTCCTCTCTGTACCGACATGGGAATGGATCAGGCCAAGGCCGGAAAATTCCCGACTATTAACATCAACAATAGCCGATGGCGTGGAAATGCCCAGGCGGCATAATCCCTCGCATGGAATTCCTGCATCTGCTGCTCGACCTGCCAGTCCAAGCCGACCCCGCCGACCCCGCCTTCGCACGCCTGGCGCCCAGCCTGACGGCCCTGTTGCGGCGGGGTGACACAGCCTTGGCGGAACCCGGCGCGGCGGCGCGAACCTGCCGCGCCTTCGCTCTGCAACGCCAGCGCGACTGGCCGCTGGCGCCCCTGTGCGCGCGGGCGGATGGCCTGGCGGCGGAGGCCGGTTATTGGCTGCGGCTGGATCCGCTGCACCTCGAGGTCGGCATGGGCGGCCTGTTCGCGCGCCCCGGCGACCTGCTGGGCCTCGCGGCGGAGGAAGCGGACGCCCTCGCGGCAGGCTTGCATGCGGCCTGCGAAGCCGAGGGCTGGAGACTGTCGGCGCCGACGCCATTGCGCTGGTACCTGCACGCGCCCGGCGTCCCGGACCTGTCCACCACCCCCCTGGACGAGGTGGCGGGCGAGTACATCGCCCCCCATCTGCCGCAAGGCGGCGCGGCGACGAAGCTGCTGCAACTGCTGAACGAGGCGCAGATGCTGTTGCACGCGCACCCGGTCAACCTCCGGCGCGAGGCCGCCGGCCGCCTCCCGGTCAACGGCCTGTGGGCCTGGGGCGGCGGCGTATGGACACAGCCGGCGCCGCGCTTCGACCTGGCCGCCAGCGCCGCGGCGGAGGCGCGCGCCCTCGCCGCCGCCGCCGGCGTTGCCCTGGCGGACGCGCCCGCCAGCCTCGAAGCCCTGCGCGATGCCGGCCGCCGGGTGTTCGCCAGCCCGGCCGCACCAACGCGCCCGGCCGATCCCGGCGACGCCCTGGCGGCGCTGGAACGCCTGTGGTTCGAACCACTGCTGCGCGCGCTGCGACGCGGAAGCCTGCGCGGCCTGCGTCTCGACATACCCGGACACCAAGGCCGCAGCGTCCATCTCACGCCGACGCGCGCCTGGCGGTTCTGGCGCTAGGAGCCTATCGCGGCACCGCCACCTGTCCCATGCGCGCGGCGATGATCGCCTTGCGCTTCAGCAGGCCGCGCGCGCCCTGGTTGCGTTCGTAATAACGCGGATTGGGGATCATCGCGGCCAGGTGCGCCGCCTGCTCCGGGCCCAGTCCGGCGGCCGAGCTTTTGAAGTAGCGACGGCTCGCCGCTTCCGCGCCATAGATGCCGTTGCCCCACTCGATGACGTTGAGATAGACCTCCAGGATGCGGCGTTTGCTCCACAGCGACTCGATCATCACGGTGATCACCGCCTCCTGGACCTTGCGCAGGGGATTGCGGGAAGGCGACAGGAACAGGTTCTTCGCCAGTTGCTGGCTGATGGTGGAACCGCCGGCGACGATGCGGCCCTTCTTCAGATTCTTTTCCACCGCCTTCTCGATGCCTTCCCAGTCGAAGCCCTCGTGTTCCAGGAAACGGCTGTCCTCGGCGGCGACCACGGCGCGTTTCAGGTGGATGGAGATGCGTCCGTACTCCACCCATTTGTGGCGGAGTTCGGCGTCCGGCCCCTTCTTTTCCTGCAAGCGCGCGAGCCCGGCTTCCATGAAGGCGGTGTTGGCCGGATTGAAATACCCCCACCAGAGCACGCCCGCCAGGAAAGCGATCTGCACATACAGCACCAGGACGAGGGCGATCAGGCCGCCCCGCCACAGCCAGCGCCCCATCATGCCGCCCGCAGCAGGGCGATGACGGGAGCGGTGAGCGGACGCACGCCACGCCAAAGGAAGAAGGCCTCGGCCGCCTGCTCCACCAGCATGCCCAGACCGTCCGCGGCGCGCGCCCCGCGCCCGCGGGCGAAGGCGAGGAAGGGGGTGTCGCGGCCGTACATCATGTCGTAGGCCAGCGCGCCCGGCGCGAAGACGTCCTCCGGCAAGGGCGGCAGGTCGCCGGCCAGCGAGGCGGCGGTGGCGTTGACCACCACGTCATACGGCCCCCGCGCGGCGTCGTAGCCGCCACCGTCGACGATGCCTTGCCCGGCGAACAGTGTCGCCAGGGTCGTGGCCTTGTCCGCCGTGCGGTTGACGATGAACAGCGCGTCCGGGCGCTGCTCCAGCAGGGGACCGAGGACGCCGCGGGCGGCGCCGCCCGCGCCCATCAGCAGGATGCGGCGGCCGGCGAGCGGCACGCCAAGATTGACCGTCAAGTCCCGCACCAGGCCGGCGCCGTCGGTGTTGTCGCCGTAGATCTCCTCACCGTCGAAGCGCAGGGTGTTCACCGCCCCGGCCATTTCGGCGCGTTCGCCGCGCCGCCCGCACAGGGCCCAGGCCGGCTCCTTGAACGGCACGGTGACGTTGGCGCCACGCCCGCCGCCGGCGCGGAAGGCCAGAACCGTCTCGGCGAAACCTTGCAGGGGCGCCAGCAGGGCCGTATAGCG
>JBBIIR010000126.1:0-5996 GCA_037446455.1 Hydrogenophilales bacterium
TCCACGAATTCCTGCCCAGCGCCGAGCAACTGGTGGACGAGATCGAGGAGTTGCGCCATCTGCGCGACACCGCGCGCGGCATCCAGGTGCTCGCCGATACCGTGGAGTTCATGGCCCGCGGCCGCGGCTCGCAGCCGCAGGTCCAGGTGCAGCGCGGCATCGATCCGATGCTGGTGGACCAGGTCGTGCAGAAGAAGGAGGCCATGCTGAAGAAAGTGCGCGCGCTGTTCGAGGTGAACCCCATGCTGGGCCATCGCGGCGTGCGCTTAGGGTTGACTTCGCCGGAAATCTATTCCATGCAGATCCGCGCCATCCTGGAGGCCGCCGCCGAATGCCAGCGCGACGGCGTCGAGGTGCATCCGGAGATCATGGTGCCCCAGGTCTGCACCGCCGAGGAACTGAAGGCCGTGCGCAAGCACGTGGACGCCATCCGCCAGGCCGTGGAGACGCACTACAACGTCAGGCTGGACTTCAAGTTCGGCACCATGATGGAAGTCGTGCGCGCCTGCATGCGCGCCGAGAGCCTGGCCGAGGAGGCGGAATTCTTCTCCTTCGGCACCAACGACCTCACCCAGGCCACCTTCTCCTTCTCCCGGGAGGACGCCGAGAACAAGTTCCTGCCCATGTACAACCAGAACAAGATCCTGCAGGACAACCCCTTCGAGGTGCTGGACGTGAAGGGCGTCGGCCGCTTGATGGAACTGGCGGTGGGTTGGGGCCGTTCCGCCCGGCCGGACATGAAGGTGGGCATCTGCGGCGAGCACGGCGGCCATCCGGCCTCCATCCGCTTTTGCCACAAGGTGGGCCTGACCTACGCGTCCTGTTCCGGCCCGCGCGTGCCCATCGCCCGGCTGGCCGCGGCGCAGGCCGCGCTGAGCGGGGACGAGGGCGGCAAGCAGTCGCTGTGATGACAGGGGTGGGACTCCACGCGCGGGCGTGGTTTTCCCGCCACAGGCGCACGCCGACGCCGTTCCACTGCCCGCGCGGGTTTGCGCCGGACCGCGGCGAAGGCGGCGCGCCGCCGGCGCCGCCACCTGCGCCGGAAAGCCGCGCCGAGGTTGACCGGCGGGCGGCACAACCCGCATAAAGGAGTCCTTTCCGGAAATGTCGCACTATCCACAGAGGTCCCCCATGCAAGTACGCGCTCTGGTATTGGCGCTCACCGCCACGGCCATGGTTCAACCCGCCTCCGCGCAAGCCGAGGATTGCGCCCGGTTGTTCATCTATGCGGTCAATCAGGTCTGCCGCACCCTGGCCAACGGCTTCAGCCAGTGCGAGCCCGTCGGCCTGGTAGGCCCCGCGCCCCAGTGTGTGCCGCCCGGCGTGCCGCCGCTGATGCCGATGCCCCTGAATGCGCCGATGGCCCGCACGCTGACGCCCTATCCCTTCCTGCCGCCTTTCCCGGCCCAGGCCGCCGCCCCCGCCCCGCAGCCGGTCCCCGCCCCCGCGAAGACGGCGGAGAAGCCCGCGCAACCGGCGCCAAGCCCGGCAGCCGTGCCGATGCCCGCCGTCACGGCGGCGGCGGCGCCGCAGCCGCCGGTTGCGGCGGCCGTGACGCCGGCCGAAAGTTCCGTTGCCGCCGTGCCCGCGCCGAAACCCGAAGAAAAGACCGCCGCCGCGCCCGTGACCGCGCCGCCGAGCCCGGTGCCGCCGGCCGCAAGCCCGGTTGTCGTCGCGTCCGCGCCGAAGCCCGAGGTGAAGACCGCTGCCGTGCCCGCCGCCATGCCGCTGGCCACCGCCGCTCCGGCCCCGGCCGCCGTCCCCGCCGTCACGGCGGCGCTCGCGCCGAGCCCGGCCGCAAGGCCGGAAACCCCGTCTTCCGCGCCATCCGCAAGCGCCACCGCGCCGCGGGCGATCACCCTGGAGGACGGCCTCGCCCATTTCGATTTCGATCGCGCCGAACTCAGCGCGCGGGGCCTCTCCGAACTCGACGCCTGGCTGCAACAGCCTCTGCCCGCGGGGACCACCCTGCGCGTCACCGGCCACGCCGACCGCCTCGGGCCGGCGGCCTACAACCTCAAGCTGTCCGGCCGCAGGGCGGAAACCGTCAAGCAATACCTGGTGAACAAGGGGGTCGCCGCCACCGACATCCAGGTCGTCGCCAAGGGCGAGAGCGAGCCGGTCAAGCACTGCAAGGGCGGCGCCAGCAAGGCCACCATCGCTTGCCTGGCCCCCAACCGCAGGGTGGAAATCCAGCCTTGAGCCGTACCGCCAGCCGCCGCCGCGCCAACGGGTCAGCGGCGGCGGCAAGCCGATGTGGCCGATTCGCCGGCAAAGGAGAGCGCCATGCATGTCACCCTGGTCCACGTGCGCGTCAAAGCCGAAGCCGTCGCGGCCTTCATCGAGGCCTGCCGCCTGAACCACGAGGCTTCCGTGCGCGAGCCCGGCAACCGGCGTTTCGACGTGCTGCAAGACCCGGCCGATCCCTGCCGTTTCCTGTTGTACGAGGCTTACGCCAGCCCCGAGGACGCCGCCGCGCATAAACAGACCGCGCATTACCTGGCCTGGCGCGACACGGTGGCCGAGATGATGGCGGAGCCGCGCAAGGGCGTAAGCTACGCGGGCTTGTACCCCGCCTGATCGTCAACTTTCGGAGAAACCGATGCAAGAGAAATACCCTGAAGGGCATAAACACGGCCGCGATTTCTGGATCGGCAATGTCCTGCTGGGCCTTTCCCTGGTCCTGCTGCTGTTCCTGGGCAGGTTGTGGGAACACCTGGGCGCCGGCGCCATGGTGCTGTGGATGATCCTCGCGGCCGCGGGCATGTATTTCGTCACCAAGGACAAGGGACCCGGCTCCAACATGCCGGATTGACGCGCGTCCGGCGTCGGCGCAAGGCATGACCTTGTCAAAAACAGGGATTTGGTTTTCCCCGGCTCCGGAATAGAATTACCGCATCGCAACATTCCCCGCCCCCGTCCTTTGCGAGAACCGTCATGACCGACAGCGAATTCCAGCCAGACCTCAGCGTGACCACCGAAGCGGTGGTCGTCTCCACCCGGCGCGTTACCTCCGAGAACACCGACGAGGTGCGCCAGATCCATCTGCGCATCGACGAGCCCGCCTTTTATTTCCTCGAAGGGCAGAACATCGGGGTGCTGGTGCCGGGGCCGCATGCCTTCGGCAACAAGACGCATCACCGCTACTACACCATCGCCAACGCCAAGGCGGAGGAGGGCGGCGTCGAACTGGAACTGCTGGTGCGGCGCTGTTTCTACATCGACGAGGTGTCCGGCGAGCAGTATGCCGGCGTCGCTTCCAACTATCTGTGCGACGCGCGGGTGGGCGACCGCATCACCCTGACCGGCCCGCATCGCAGCCCGTTCCGCATTCCCGCCGATCCCGGCAGCAATCTGCTCATGCTGGGCACCGGCACCGGCATCGCCCCCTTCCGCGCCTTCATGCGCCGCATCTACGAGGAACAGCGGGGCTGGCAGGGCAAGGTCCGGCTGTATTACGGCGCGCGCACCGGCACCGAGATGCTGTACATGAACGATCTCAACAGCGACCTCACCAACTACCTGGACGAGAAGACCTTCAAGGCCATCCAGTCGCTGCGCCAGGGCATCCTCGACGACGAGGCCGACGCCCTGGGCAAGGGCATCGAGGCCAACGCCGCCGAGGTGTGGAAGCTGGTGCAGGACGACAAGACCTGCGTCTATCTGGCCGGCATGAAGAAGATCGCCGATGCCCTCGACCAGGCCATGGCCAAGGCGGCGGGTTCAGCCGAGCGCTGGCAGTCGGTGAAGCAGCGCCTGGTGGAGGAACGGCGCTGGTCGGAACTCACCTACATCTGATCGCCGGCGCGCGGCGCGGAGAATGGCCATGAGCGAGCATGAGCCGCTGCCGCTGCGCTCCGCCTCGGGACACGATCTGACGCCGCTGCCGGAAGCCGAAAAACAGGCGCTGGCGGCGGGGCTCGACGACGAGGAACGCCGCGTGCTGCTGCGGCAGGGCACCGAGCCGCCGTTCTGCGGCGGTCTGCTTACGGAAAAGCGCGCCGGCGTGTTCGCCTGCCGTCTGTGCGGCCTGCCGCTGTTCAGGTCCGACAGCAAGTTCGAATCCGGCACCGGTTGGCCCAGCTTCTTTCAGCCCTTCGATCCCGCGCACATCCGCACTCTGCACGACCTCAGCCACGGCATGCCGCGCACCGAGATCCGCTGCCGACGTTGCGACGGCCACCTCGGCCACGTCTTCGAGGACGGCCCGCCGCCCACCGGTTTGCGCTACTGTCTCAACTCCGTCTCGCTGCGCTTCCAGCCGGACGAGTAGGGCGGCGCCCGCGCGGGCCGCTCGCGAACAGCTCGCGCCTCACCCCTCGCCCTTGAACCCGTGCTTTTCCAGCAGCCGGTAGACGCTGCGTTCGCTGACGCCCAGGATGGCGGCGATCCGGCCGCGGTGGCCGGCGTATTTCGCCAGCAGCAGCTCCAGGTAGCGGCGCTCGATTTCGTCCAGCGTCGGTTCGTGCTGGAAGCCCATGCTGAACTGGCCCGGCTGTTCGCCCAGGGCCTCGAAGGAAAAGTGTTCCGGGCGGATTTCCTCGCCGCCGCCGCCGATGATGATGGCCCGCTCCACCATGTTGCGCAGTTCGCGGACGTTGCCGGGAAAGCCATAGCCCATCAGCAGGCGCAGGGCCGCGGGGCTCAGGCGCTTGTTCAGGCGGCGCGAGAAATTGTGGTGGGCGAGGAAGTGCTCGACCAGCGCCGGGATGTCCTGCAAACGCTCGCGCAGGGGCGGGATGCGCAGGGTGAAGGCGGACAGGCGGTAGTAGAGGTCGGCGCGGAAGCGCCCTTCCCTGCTCATCTGCGCCAGGTTGCGGTTGGTGGCGGCGACGATGCGCACGTTCGCCTGCAAGTCCTTGACCCCGCCCAGGCGGCGGTATTCGCCGCTTTCCAGCACGCGCAGCAGCTTGGCCTGGATGGCCGGCTCGATCTCGCCGATCTCGTCGAGGAACAGGGTGCCGCCCTGAGCGGCTTCGATCAGCCCCGGTTTCTGCCGGTCGGCGCCGGTGAAGGCGCCTTTCTCGTGGCCGAACAGTTCCGATTCGAACAATTTCTCCTGCAGGGTGCAGCAGTCGACGGCGACGAAATTGCGCGTCGCGCGCGGGCTGCGCGCATGGATCGCGTGCGCCACCAGTTCCTTGCCGACGCCGCTTTCGCCCTGGATCAGCACCGTCGCCTCGGCGTGCGCGACGGCGTCGATCAGGCGCTGCAATTCGGCCATCGCCGCGCTGCTGCCGACCATGCCGCCGGCGGGGCGCAGGCGTTCCCTGCAGAACTGCTGGTCGCGCGCCATGGCGCTGTGTTGCAGGACGCGCTTGACCTCGAGTTCCAGTTCATCCGGATCGACCGGCTTGGTCAGGTACTGCATGGCGCCCGCCTTCATGGCCGCCACCGCGCCTTGCACCGAGCCGAAGGCGGTGAGGACGATGACCGGGTAATCCCTGGTCAGGGCGGGCAGCAGATCCAGGGTATTGGCATCCGGCAACTGCACGTCGGCGACGATCAGCGCGGGTTCGTGCCGGTCCAGGTGGGCGTGCGCATCGCGCCAGCAATGCGCGCTGGTCACGGCGCAGCCCATGCGTTTGAGTTCGCCGCTGAGCAGGCGGTTGAGCAGGCGGTCGTCCTCGACCAGCAGGATGGGCGGGCGCGTGCTCATGCCGGCAGGCGCGTGGACGCTTCCGGCAGGCGCACGACGAAACGGCTGCCGCGGCCGGGCTGGCTGTCGAAGCTGATGCCGCCGCCGTAGCCCTCGATGATCGAGCGGCAGATGGACAGGCCCAGGCCGGTGCCGCTCTGGCCGTCGGCGCGGTGGCTGAAGAAGGGTTCGAACACGTGCGGGGCGTCTTCGGCGGTGATGCCCACCCCGGTGTCCTCGAAGACGATTTCCACCTGATCGCCGACCTGCCGCGTGCCGACGCGCAGCCGGCCGCCGTCCGGCATGGCGTGCAGGGCGTTTTGCGCCAGGTTGAGCACCACGGCGCGCAGTTCGCTGT
>JBBIIR010000127.1:0-5990 GCA_037446455.1 Hydrogenophilales bacterium
GCGACGCCTGCACGAAGTGGTCGCGGAGGCCGGCCTGGGCCCCGCCGACGTCCTCCTCGATGTGCGCCATGGCGAAGCGCCCCGCGTCATCCTGAGCCAGGAACAGGAACAGGACTGTGATCTGGTCATCCTCGGCAAGCACGGCCAGGGGGTGATGGAGGAACTGCTGCTGGGCAGCGTCACCAAGCACGTCCTGGCCCAGGCCACCTGCGACGTGCTCGTCGCCTGCGCGCCGCATCCCGCCCCCTGACCGGGCCCGGCCGGGCTCGCGGCATGGAGGCCCGGCGGGCCGGTGGAATGCCCGCATGGACCTGATCAACCCGCTGGTGCTCGCGGGCGCCGCCCCGCTCCCGCTCGCCATTCTCGGCGGCGCCCTGTCCTACCGCATCGGCATGCCCCTGCTGCGGGTGTTCCTGGCGGTGGGCATGCTGGCTGGCGAGGACGGGCCGGACGGCTTCGTCTTCAACCTTGATCCTTGATCCTAAAAACCGCAGTTGACCGGACTGTAGGTGCGAATTTATTCGCACAATCAATCGCTTGCGTGCGAATGAATTCGCACCTACATCAGTAACGCAACCGTTTGAAATTTCACAATATTCAATGCCAACTGAGGTTTTTAGGTTGATAAAAGGCCGACGCGCAGCGGCGGGTGAGGGAGCCCGGCTGGAAAAAACCGCTAACCCAAGCGGAAATTTCAGGTTGAATATGCCGCACACCACCCCCGCCAGGCCCCCGCATGCAACCCAGCCCCAACCCCGCCCCCGCCGCCAAGTCGGCGCCGGCTCCGCACTTCACCCGTTACATCCTGATCGGCTTCTTCACCCTGGCGCCGCTGTGGGTGACCTGGCTGGTGCTGGACTTCCTGTTCAGCCTGCTGGCGCGCACCGGCGACCCCCTGCTGCGCGGCCTCGCCCGCGGCCTGCGGCCCCTGTCGGACACCCTGGCGGACTGGCTGCTGCATCCCGGCGTGCAGTACTTGCTGGCCGCCCTGGTCACCCTGGCGAGCCTCTACGCGGTGGGGCTGCTCACCTCCGCGGTGCTGGGCCGGCGCCTGATCGCCTACTCCGAAAACCTGGTGGCGCGGCTGCCGCTGGTGCAGACCATCTACGGCGCCACCAAGAAATTCCTGGAAACCCTGCGCAAGCCGCCGGTGGCCGGCCAGCGCGTGGTGCTGATCGCCTTTCCCTCGCCGGAGATGAAGGCGCTGGGCTTCGTCACCAAGGTGATGACCGATCCGGACAGCGGCCGCCAGTTGGCGGCGGTGTACGTACCGACCTCGCCCAACCCCACCTCCGGCTACATCGAGATCGTGCCCTTGGACGACGTGGTGCAGACCGACTGGAGCGTGGAGGAGGCCATGGCCTTCGTCATGACCGGCGGCACCAACGCGCCGGACAGCCTGCGCTTCGGGCGCGCCGGCGCGGCCCCGGATCCGACGCGCTGAAGCGCGGCCTCAGGTCACGAGTACATTTTTGAACTGCCAGGGGTCCGCCGTATCCAGGTCTTCCGGATAGAGCGCGGCCCGATCCGTCAGCGGGGTCCAGTCGCTGAACACGCCCAGCATGTCGCCGAGATAGGGACGCGCCACGGCCAGCACCTCGGCGTAGTCCATGTCGTCGGGATCGACGATGCCGGCGCGCGGGTGGCGCATCGCCCAGATCAGCCCGGCCAGCACGCCGGCCACGGTCTGCAGGGTGGTGGCGTTGTTGTGGGGGGCGAGGGCGCGGGCCTGCGCGATGCTCAGGCGGGAGCCGTACCAGTAGGCGTTCTGCGCATGTCCGGCGAGCAGCACGCCCAGCTCGTCGATGCCGCCGACGATGTCCGCCTCGTCCAGCTGGCGCCGGCCTTCCTGCGGGCGCCAGGCGCGCCCGGCCAGTTCGTGCAGGGAGAGCACCGCGTCGTCGCAGGGGTGGTAGGCGTAGTGCACGGTGGGACGATAGGCCACGGCGCCCTCGGCGTCGCGCGCGGTGAGGTGGTCGGCGATGGAAATCGACTCGCCGTGGGTGATCAGGAAGCCGTGGTAGGAACCTTGCAGCGGCGTCCAGCTGCGCACCCGCGTGCCGGCGCCGGGCCGCTCCAGGTAGATCGCCGCGTCGCAGCCGAAGCCGTGGCGGCGCGCGTCCGCCGGCCAGTGCCGCTCGTGACCGCCCCAGCCCAGCTCGGCGGGCTGGCAGCCCTCGCCGACGAAGCCCTCCACCGACCAGGTGTTGACGAACTCGCCGGGCCTTTTCGCGCGCGCCGCGTACTGGGTGTCGCGCTCGGCGACGTGGATGACGCGCACGTCCAGGTCTCGCGCCAGCGCCGCCCAGCCGGCGCGATCGCGCGGCGCCGTGGCCGGCGCGCCGGCGGCGGCGGCGATGTCGAGCAGGGCCTGCTTGACGAAATGCGATACCAAACCTGGATTGACGCCGTGCGTGAGCACGGCGGTGGGCCGCTCGCCGGGGCCGCGCAGGGCCAGGGCGGCCTCGCGCAAGGCGTAGTTGGAACGCTGCGACGGCGTCAGCGTGGTGTCGTAGTAGCCGCCCGCCCAGGGCTCGATGCAGGCGTCCAGATAGAGCACGCCGTGGTCCTGGCACCAGGCGATGAGATCGACGCTGCCGACGTTGATCGACAGGTTGAGCAGAAAGTCGCCGGGGCCCAGCTCCTCGCCGAGGACGCGCCGGTAGTTTTCGCGCGTCAGCGCCTCGACGCGCAGTCCGGCGCAGTGCGCGGCCGCGAGTGCGCGGTGTTCACCACGGTCGCTGACAATGCGGATCTGTTCCGGCCGCAGGGCGATGTGGCGCGACAGCAGCGGCAGCACGCCGCGCGCGATGCAGCCGAAACCGGCGATCAGCAAACGGCCGCCGAACGCGACGTGAATATCCTGAACATGCATCGGATAGCCTCCCTGTGGGCGGACCGCCGATTGTAAAAAAATCCGACACTGCTGTCATGGACTGGCTTGGCACACGCGGTGGCCGCCTGGTTCTTGGCCGGGCCGGTGGAACTCAACGCCGCGGCAAGAGCACAATAGCGCCATGACCGCACCGCACGCCCATTTCCCGTCGCCACGTGTCGGCCTCGACATCTTCCTGCGCGGGACGGGTCTCGCCCTGCTCTGGTGGGTGCTCGCCGAAGGTAGCGTGGATGCCTGGGGCGTCGGCGCGGTGAGCGTGCCGCTGGCGCTGGTCGCCAGCCTGCTTCTGGCGCCGCCGGGGTCCGGGCGCTTGTCCCTGGCGGGCCTGCTCGGCTTCGCCGGCTTCTTCCTCGTCCAGTCGGCGCTCGGCGGCGCGCAGGTCGCGCGGCGCGCTTTTTCTCCGCGCATGGATCTGGCGCCCGCCTTCGTCGATGTCCACGTCACGCTGCCGGCGGGGCTGCCGCGCGTGCTGCTGGCGAACACCCTCAACCTGTTGCCGGGCACCCTCAGCGTCCGTTTACGCGGCGATCGCCTGCGCCTGCACGTGCTCGACGTCCGCCTGCCCATCGCCGCGGAGGTGCGGCAGGTGGAGGCGCGCATCGCCCGCATGCTGGAGTTGCCGGCATGACCGGCCTGGAAGCCCCGCTCGCCCTGTTTCTGCTCGTCAACCTGCTGGCGGCGCTGATCCGCGCGGCGCGCGGGCCGACGCCGGCCGACCGCATGCTGGCCGCCCTGCTGTTCGGCACCACCGGGGTGGGCGTGCTGCTGCTCATGGCGCATGCGCGCGAGGCGGTGGCCATGCCGCTGGTCGACATCGCGCTGGTCCTTGCCCTGCTCGCCGCCATCGCCGGGGTGGCCTTCGCGCGGCGGGCCTGGCACCCGGCGGGGAGGGACGATGACGCCGCTTGAGGCGCTCAGCGCCCTGCTGCTGCTGGCCGGCGCCGCCTTCTACCTGGCCGGCACCGTCGGCCTGCTGCGCTTTCCCGACGTCTATGCCCGCCTGCACGCCCTCACCAAGGCGGACAACCTGGGCCTCGGCCTGATCGCCCTGGGCCTGGCCCTGCAGGCGGAGAACCTGGCGGCGGGTCTGAAAATCCTGCTGGTCTGGCCCCTGGTGCTGGTGGCCAGCGCGGCGGTGAGCTTCGCCATCGCCCGGCGCGCGCACGAGCTGGGCCTCGCCCCGTCGCGGCGGGCGGCAGGCGCCGAGGACCGGCGGAGCGAAGCATGAACCTGGCCTTCGATGTGCTGCTGGCCCTGGCCCTGCTGTGGAGCGCCTGGCGCAGCCTGGCCACGCCGGACCTGACGCGGGCGGTGGTGATGTTCATCGTCTTCGGCCTGCTCATGGCCCTGGCCTGGGCGCGCCTGGACGCCCCCGACATCGCCCTGGCCGAGGCGGCCATCGGCGCCGGCCTGACCGGCGCCCTGCTGCTCGATGCTCTCGGCGCCTTCGGCGAACGACGCGGGAGAGACGGACCATGAACGCCCCGGCGCGCCTGGCCGTGGGGGGACTCGCCCTGGCGCTGGCCGCCGCCCTGGCGCTGGCCGTCCTCGATCTGCCGGCCGCCGCCGTGGACCTGCGCGCGGCGGTGGCGGAGAACCTGTCCGCCAGCGGCGTCGAGCACCCGGTCACCGCCGTCCTGCTCAACTTCCGCGGTTACGACACCCTGCTGGAGGTCGCCGTGCTGCTGCTCGCGCTGTTCGGCATGCTGGCGGTGGCGAAGCCTGAGGCGGCGGCGCCGGCACCGCCCGCCGCCGACCCCATGCTGCGCACGCTTTCCAGCGTGGCGGTGCCGCTCATGATCCTCGCCGCCGGTTACCTGCTGTGGGCCGGCGCGCATCGTCCCGGCGGCGCCGGCGCCGCCCGCCGCCGACCCCATGCTGCGCACGCTTTCCAGCGTGGCGGTGCCGCTCATGATCCTCGCCGCCGGTTACCTGCTGTGGGCCGGCGCGCATCGTCCCGGCGGCGCCTTCCAGGCCGGCGCCGTGCTGGCGGCGGCGGCGGTGTTGCTGCATCTGGCCGGCCGCCTGCCGGCCTGGGCTTCCCCCAGCCGGATGCTGCGCCTGGGGCTGGCCGGCGGCTTCCTGATCTTCCTGGCGGTGGCCGCCGCGCCGCTGGGGCGGGGCGCCCTGTTGCGCTATCCGCCGGATCACGCCGGCGCGCTGATCCTGCTCGTCGAGGCCGGTCTCACCCTGTCGCTCGGCCTCATCCTCGCCGGCCTCTTCCTGGTCCTGGCCTGGCGCCCCGCGGCCCCCCGCGCAAGCGCCGGGAAACAGGGCAAGCCATGACCCCCGGCCTGATCTATGCCCTGACCGGCGTCGCCCTGTTCGCCCTGGGCCTGGCCGGGGTGATCGTTCTGCGGCAGACCCTGCGCCGCATCCTCGCCTTCAACCTGATGGGCAGCGGCGCCTTCCTGGTGCTGGTGGGGCTGGCCCAGCGCGACGGCGGGGTCGATCCGGTGCCGCACGCCATGGTGCTCACCGGCATCGTCGTCGCGGTGGCTTCCACCGCCCTCGCCCTGGCCCTGGCGCGGCGCTTGGCCGCCGGCGGACACGGGGATGACTGAAGCCATCCTGGATCCCCTGCCCTGGCTCATCGTCCTGCCGCTGGCCTGGGCCTCGCTGGCCTTCCTGTTGGGCGAAGGACGCGGCGGGCGGCTGGCCGTCGCCGGTCTGGCCGTGCAACTGGCGCTGGCGCTGGGCTTGGCCGTCCAGATCATGGCGCAAGGCGCCCGCGTGCACACCGTCGGCGGCTGGGGCGCGCCCCTGGGCATCGACCTGCTGGCGGACGGCCTCGCCGCGGCCATGCTGCTGCTCACCCAGGCGGTGGCCCTGCCCCTGGCGGTGTATGCCCGCGCCTATTTCAGCGAGGTGCATCAAACCCATTTCTGGCCCCTGGCCGGCTTCCTGCTGGCGGCGCTCAACGCCTTGTTCCTGTCCGCCGACCTGTTCAATCTGTACGTCACCCTGGAGTTGCTGAGCCTGGCGGCGGTGGGCCTGGTGGCGCTGGGCGGCAAGACCGCGCAGGTGGCGGCGGCGCTGCGTTACCTGCTGGTCAGCCTGACCGCTTCCGGCGCCTATCTGATGGGGGTGGCGC
>JBBIIR010000128.1:0-5988 GCA_037446455.1 Hydrogenophilales bacterium
CAGGTGCTCGAAGCTGGCCTCGTAGGGGTCGCTGACTTCCGCCTCTAAGTGGCCGGCGAGCTCGTCGAAGCTCATGCCTTCCCGGCTGGCCCGGCCGATGAGCCTTCCCCAGCGCGCGCCGAGGCGGGCGTCGGCGCCGAGGAACTGGCCGATTTCGCCGCGCGCGCGCAATTCCTCGCTCCAGCGGTAGCGCGGTTCCGGGATATGCGTCGCGAGTCCCGCCGCCGCCGCAATCAGGACCGCCGCCGGCAGCGGCCGCCAGGCGCGCCGGCGCGCCTCCCCGGCGTCGACGGGGCGGGCCAGGGCGGCGCCCGCCAGCATGCCGGCGAGCAGGCCGCCGATGTGGGCGGCGTTGTCGATGCCGGTGATCTGAAAACCCAGGACGATGTTGATGCCGGTGAAGAGGACGGCGCCCAGGAACAGGGGGCGGAACTCGCCGGCGCGCGGATGCCGGCGCTCCAGCCAGAGGATGGCGAGAAGGGCGCCGTAGACGCCGAAGACCGCGCCGGAAGCGCCGCCGGACACCGCCCGGTCGCCCTGGGCGATGAGGGAGAGCAGGTTGCCGCACAGTCCGGCGCTGGCGAACACCGCGAGGAAGCGGGCGGAGCCGAGCACGCGCTCCACCAGGCGGCCGCTGTCCCAGAGGGCGAGCATGTTCAGGGCCAGATGCAATAAGCCGAAGTGCAGGAACATGGCGCTGCCCAGGCGCCACCATTCGCCGTCCTTGGTGGCGGGGCCGAAGTTGGCGCCCCAGGCCAGTTGCACGCTGTTGTCGGTGTGCCAGAGACCGGCGCCGAAGCCCAGCATGGCGGCGAACACCAGCAGGTTGACGGCGATCAGCAGCCAGGTGACCGGGATGCCGCGGCCCGCCAGCCGGTCGAAGGGGAAAGGCCGGGCTGCGCTCACTGGCCCCGGCGACCGCCTCTCACAGCACCACCTTGACGCGCGGGTCGCCGCTCAACTCGAGGTAGAGCGCGTCCAGTTGGGCGCGCGAGACGGCGCGGATGGTGCAGGTGAGCGAGAGGTAGCGGCCCGTCGAGGAAGCCCGCAATTCCAAGCTCTCGGCGGCGAAGTCGGGGGCGTGACGCAGGACCAGGGCCAGGATGTCGCGCGCGAAGTCGTCATGGCGCTCGCCCAGGATCTTGATGGGAAACTCGCAGGGAAACTCGAGCAGGCTGTCCGCTTCGCTCACGGCGCGGCCTTTCCCCGCATGACGGTGTGCTTGTAGGCTTGGTAGAGAGCGATCATGCGCCGGTAAATGGGGCCGGGTTCGCCATTGCCAACCGGCTTGCCGTCCAGGCGGGTGACGGCGAGGACCTCCTTGGTGGAGGAGGTGATCCAGACCTCGTCGGCGGCGCGCAGCTCGGCTTCCGACAGGGCGCGGATCGCGGTCGGGATGTGTGCCGCCGCCGCGAGTTCGAGAACCACGTCGCAGGTGATGCCGGGCAGGATGAGAGGCGTCTTCGGCGGGGCCAGGAGGACGCCGTCCCGCACCAGAAAGACGCTGCTGGCGGAGCCTTCCATGACCCGGCCGTCGCGGATCAGCAGGGTTTCGGCGCAGCCGGCGTCCACCGAAAGCTGGCGCAGCAGCACGTTGGCCAGCAGGGAGGTGGCCTTGATGTCGCAGCGGCTCCAGCGCGTATCCTCGGCGGTGATGGCGGCGACGCCGTGCTCGATCAGGGCCGCCGCCGGCGCCGGCAATTCCAGGGGCATGAGGAAGACGGTGGGGCGGATTGCCGCGGGAAAGGCGTGGTCGCGCGGCCCCGGGCCGCGCGTAACCTGCAGGTAGACGCCGAGGTCGGGCCAAGGCGCGTCGGCGACGATGCGCTCGATCAGCGCGCTCCACTCGGCGGCGGAATGCGGGTCGGTCAGGCGGATGCCGTCCAGGCTGGCGCGCAGGCGATCGAGATGATCCTGCAGGCGGAACGGCCGGCGGTCGTAGACGGGTATGACCTCGTACACCCCGTCGCCGAACAGGAAACCCCGGTCCATGACCGGGACGCGGGCTGCCTCCAAGGGCAGGAACTGGCCGTTGAGATAGACGGTCGGCATGCTGTGCGCTGAGGAGAGAAGAGTGGGGGAAATCCTACTCGCTACTCTCCACTCCCGACTCGATTATTCCCACTCCCCGCCTTACTTCAACATCAGCAGGATGTTGTCCCAGCCCCGCCCCAGGATGCCGGACACGGCGATGTCCTCCAGGGCCAGCAGCGGGTACTCGCCCACCGGCTGCCCATCCACCGACACGCGCAGGCTGCCCAGGCGCTGGCCGCGCCGGACCGGAGCCAGCAGGGGCTGCTGGGTGACGGTCTGGGCCTGGATGTTCTTCGCCGCGCCGCGCGGCACGGTGACGTGGAAGTCGCCGAGGAAGCCGGCCTTCACCTGGCTGCCCTTGCCCTTGTAGATGCGCAGGCTGGCGACCGCCTGGTTGGCGGGGTACAGCTTCACGGTCTCGAAGAACTGGAAGCCGTAGTTCAGCAGCTTCTGGCTTTCCATGGCGCGCGCGGCGTCGGAACCGGCGCCCAGCACCACGCTGAGCAGGCGGCGCCGCTCGCGCTGGGCCGAGGCGATGAGGCAGTGGCCGGCGCTCTCGGTGTGCCCGGTCTTCACCCCGTCGACGCTGGGATCCATGAACAGCAGGCGGTTGCGGTTGGGCTGGGTGATGCCGTTGTAGGCGAACTCGCGCATGGAATAGAGCTTGTAGTGCTCCGGAAAATCGCGGATCAGGGCACTCGCCAGGGTGGCCAGGTCGCGCGCCGTGGTCATGTGCCGGGGATGCGGCAGGCCGGTGGAATTGACGAAGTGCGTGCCGCTCATGCCCATCCGCTTGGCGGTCTGGTTCATCATCGAGGCGAAGCCTTCCTCCGAGCCGGCGATGGCCTCCGCCAGCACGATGCAGGCGTCGTTGCCGGACTGGACGATGACGCCTTTCAGGAGATCGTCCACCCGCGCGGGTTTCCTGGGATCGAGGAACATGCGCGAACCCTCGGCCTTCCAGGCCTTCTCGGATACCGGCAGGGTCTGCTCCGGCTTCAGGCGACCCTCCTTGAGGGCGCTGAAGGCGAGGTAGGCGGTCATCAGCTTGGTCAGGGAGGCGGGCTCCACCTTGGCGTCCGGATTTTTCTGCGCCAGCGGCAGGCCGCTGGCGGCGTCGATCAGCAGCCAGGCGCGCGCCTCGATCTGCGGCGGCGGCGGCACCGGCAGGGCGGCGCGGGCGAACGGGAGGAAGCCCAGACAGAGCAGGGCGAGACAGGAGAAAAATCGCAACGGTTTCATCGGTAGGGGGGGATCGGACACGGTGGAAATGGAAACAAAGCCCGGCATCGGGGCTTGTGGACGGACCCGCCGCGGCGCGCCGGGTTCCCCGCCGGAGGAAGGCGGGCGGGCGCCGGGTGGTTCAGCGCACGACCCGGTAGGGCCGCACACCGAAGTCCTGCCGATAGGCCACGGCGACGCGCCGGGCCTCCTCGGGCGTGGCGAAGGGGCCGGCCTGGACCTTGAATAGACTGTCGGCGCTGAAGCGGCTGACGCCCGGCAGCGTGTTTCCGTAACGGGTTTTCACCCGTTCGGCGAAAACGTCGGCGGCGGCTGGCGAGGACAGCGCCGCCAGTTGCAGGTACAGGCCCGGCGCCGCCGGGGTCGCGGCGGCCACGGCGGCTGGCGTCGGTGTGGACTCGAACACGGCCTGCGCGGCCGGGGCGCCGTCAGCGACGCGGAAAGGCCGGATGCCGAGTTCCTCGCGCACCAGCGCGGCGGCGCGCTCGGCCTGCGCGCCCGGCCTGAACGGCCCGGCCTGCACCTTGTGCAGACCGTTGGATTGCAGGCGCAGAACGCCCGGAAACTCGCGCGAGAGGATGGCGCTGGCGCGCGCCAGCAGGGCATCCGCCGCGTCCAGGCGGGAGAAGGCGGCCAGTTGCAGATAGACGGAGCCGGCGCCGGCCGCCGACGCCTCCGGAGTGGCCGCGGCCGCCGCGACCACCACGCGCTCGGCCACCGCTTCCGGCGCGCTCGTCTCCAGCTTGGCCGGCGCCACGGCCGCGCGGGCGGTGGGCACGAAGGGCGCGTCCGCGAGGGCGGTGAAACTGGTGGGCGCGTCTTCCGGCAACACCGCTTCCACCTCCACCGGCGTCACGCCCCGGAGCGCGTCCAGCTTGAAGGCGGCGGCATAGGAGAGATCGATGACGCGATCCTTGAGGAAGGGCCCGCGATCGTTCAGCCGCACCACCACCGACCTGCCGTTGTCCAGGTTGGTGACGCGCGCGTAGCTGGGCAGCGGCAGGGTGGGATGGGCGGCGGTCATGGCGTACATGTCGTACGGTTCGCCGGTGGAGGTCGGCTTGCCGTGGAACTTGCGGCCATACCAGGAAGCCTGTCCCCGCACCTTGTAGGGCAGGTCCGCGGAGACCGGCACGTAATCCTTCCCGAGTACCCGGTAAGGCGCGTTGGCGAAGCGATGCAAGGGCTCCCAGCGCGGCGTGGCGTCGGGGATGGCGGCCAGATTGGCGGGTGGATTCGCGCCGGGACCGTCATCCTTGTAATAGCCGCCGCCCTTGAAGGGAGGAATGACCGGCGTCGCCTCCTGTTCCGCCGTTTTGCTGGGGGCGGTGCCACATCCGCCAAGGGCGAGGCCGAGGGCCAGAATGAGCAGGGTCGGGCGGGTCTTGGTCATGGCGCTTGCGTCACATAATAAAGCGCTCCAAGTGTAGCGCTTATCCCCTATGTTTTTACAAGCTTTTTATGTGTCGCCGCGCTCATCACGATGCCGAACCCGAGCAGCACCGTCAGCATGGAGGTGCCGCCGTAGCTGACCAGCGGCAGCGGCACGCCCACCACCGGCAGGATGCCGGAGACCATGCCCATGTTGACGAAGGCATAGGTGAAGAAGGTAAAGACGATGGCGCCGGACAGCAGGCGGCCGAACAGGGAGGGCGCGCTGGCCGCCAGCCACAGGCCGCGCCAGATGATGGCGGCGTAGAGCAGCAGCAGGAACAGGTTGCCGATGAGGCCGAATTCCTCGGAAAACACCGCGAAGATGAAGTCGGTGCTGCGTTCCGGCAGGAAGTCGAGATGGGTTTGCGTCCCCGCCATCCAGCCCTTGCCCACCACGCCGCCGGAACCCACGGCGATGGTCGACTGGATGATGTGATAGCCCGCCCCCAGCGGATCCGAGGTCGGATCGAGGAGAGTGAGCACGCGCTGGCGCTGGTAGTCGTGCAGCAGCGTGTTCCAGGCCAGGGGCAGGGCCGCTCCGGCGGCCACGGCGAAGCCGCCGATCACTTTCCAGGACAGGCCGCCGAGGAACAGCACGAGAAAGCCGGAAGTGCCGATGAGCAGGGTGGTGCCGAGGTCGGGCTGCTTGGCGATGAAGGCGAGGGGCGCCGCCAGCAGCGCGAACGCCACGGCGAAATGCCGCCAGTTCAGGATTTCCTGTTTGTACTGCAGATACCAGGCCAGCATCATCGGCACCGCCAGGCGCATCAGCTCGGACGGCTGGATACGAACGATGCCCAGGTCCAGCCAGCGCCGCGAACCGTTGACGACAATGCCGAACATCGCCACCGCCAGCAGCAGCAGCAGGCCGAGAACATAGGCCGGCGGCGCGAACTGCATCAGGCGCTGGGGCGGTACGTGGGAAATCAACAGCATGGCCGCCAGGGCGAACGCCATGTTGGCGAAATGGCTCATCAGCCGCTCGCTGTTCTCCCCCGAGGCGCTGAACACGGCGGCGCCGCTCACCAGCAGGAGCAGGGCCAGCATGGCCATGAGCGGCCCGTCCAGGTGGGCGAATCCGCGCAACAACAGGCGCCGGGTCATCCTAAAAACCTCAGTTGTACGCGCCCGAAGGCGGGTTTGTGCGTGTGGCTGGCAAGGCGCGACGACGCCGCGGGGTCGTTCCCCGCAAGGAGGAGCAACGCAGCCAGACGCGCGCACAGACCCGAAAGCGGGCGCGTAGCGGGCTCACCTTCCGGGTGAGCGTGAACGTAGGCA
>JBBIIR010000129.1:0-5937 GCA_037446455.1 Hydrogenophilales bacterium
CCCCTCATCAAGCTCACCGAGATGCTGGCCAACGAGGGCCTGGATGTGCTGACCTGGCGTGAGGGGTAAGGCGTGCCCCCGCTAGGCGAGGATACAAGACGCGAGGCGGAAACGACTCCCGGCACCCTCTACCTGATTCCCACGCCTCTGGGCGACACGCCGCTGGAGCGTGTGCTGCCCGAGGAGACCCGGCGCGTTGCCGCCGGCCTCACCACCTTCATCGTCGAACACGCGAAGACCGCGCGCGCCTTCCTCAAGCAACTGCCCACCGTCACCCCCATTCAGCAACTGACCCTGCTGGAGCTCAACGAACACACCCGCAAGGCCGCACTCGAAAGCCTGCTGCGCCCGCTGCTGGAGGGCCACGACGCGGGCCTGCTGTCGGAAGCGGGTTGTCCCGCCGTGGCCGACCCCGGCGCCGAGCTGGTGCGCCTGGCGCACGACCGCGGCATTCCGGTGCGTCCCCTGGTAGGCCCCTCCTCCATCCTGCTGGCGCTGATGGCCGCGGGCATGGTCGGCCAGCGTTTCACCTTCCACGGCTATCTGCCGGCGAAGCCGGATGAGCGAGCCCGGGCCCTGCGCGACCTGGAAGCGCGCGCCGCCGCCGACCACGCCACGCAAATCTTCATCGAAACGCCCTACCGCAACCCGGCCATGCTGGACAGCATCCTCGCGGTCTGCCGCGCCGATACCCGGCTGGCCGTGGCACGCGACCTCACCGGTCGCGACGAACTCATCCTCAGCGCCCGCGTCGCGGCATGGCCGGCCAGCCCGCCGGAACTCCGCAAGCACCCCTGTGTCTTCCTGCTCTGGCGCGAATGAGGCGACCATGCGCCCGCCACCAACACCCCCCAAAAAGGAGATCAGCATGTCGTGCAAGCCCACCCTGAAACTCGCCCTGGCCGCCCTGGCCCTGTCGGTCGCCGGCGGCGCCCTGGCCAACACCCCGCTCAAGCCCGAGGAAATGATCAAGTTTCGCAAGGCCAGCTACAACTTCATGGCCTGGAACATGGGCAAGATCAAGGGCAGCCTGGAAGGCAACTTCAACAAGGACGAAGTGGCGAAAGCCGCGGCAGCCATCGCCACCGTCGCCAATTCCGGGCTGGGCGCCCTCTTCGCACCGGGCACCGACCGCGACGTCGGCGGTGAAAAGACCCGCCTGAAGTCGGAGTTCTTCCAGGAACCCGAGAAAGTGCGCGAGATCGCCGTCAACTTCAACGCCCAGGCCAACGAAATGGCGAAGATCGCCGCCACCGGCGACGCCAGGGCGATCGGCGCCCAGTTCGGCAAGCTGGGCGAATCCTGCAAGGCCTGCCACGACCGCTATCGCGCCAAGTAAGGAACCCTGAAACAGGCCAGCCTGGTCCGCGCGGCCAGGCTTGTCGGCTCACCAGTCCGGCAGGGCTTCGGCGGGCAAGGGTGCGGGCGGCGGCGGTTGCAAGGCCAGCACCCCGTAGACGACTCCCCCGGCAACCGCCACCGCCAGCAGCATGGCCGGCCAGGGTGCCGGACGATAAGAAGGCTGTTCGGCGAATTCGCCCTCCTTCCAGCCGCTGAACATGGGCTTCACCAGGTTTTCCCGGCGCGCCAGGCGGTAGTAGGCGATCGCCGCCAGATGCAGACCGATGAGGCCCAGCAGCAGATCGAAGGCCAGGTGATGCAGGCTGGTGAGTTGATCGCTGGTCGCCTTGTCGACCAGCGCGGCGAGCGGACCCTGGAAGGTGACGTCGTCGTTGGCGAACAGGCCGCTGCCCACCATGGCCAGCGGCAACAGCAACAGCAGCAGCACCGACCAGCCGCCGAGGGGATTATGTCCCACGCCGCGCCACGTTCCGCGCAGATAGGCGAGGACGGCGGCGGGACCGCGCAGGAAGTCGGCGAAGCGGGCATGGCGGGACCCGACAAAGCCCCAGACCAGGCGGAACACCACCAGACCCAGCAGCGTCAGGCCGATGCGCCGGTGCCAGTCCATCGCATCGAAAGACGCGGTCAGATAAGCGGCCGCGATCAACGCCACCAGCAACCAATGGAACAGCCGCGTCGGCAGGTCCCAGACGTAGACGCGCCCGCTCATGCTCAGGCCGGGAACACGCCGGTGGAGAGGTAGCGGTCGCCGCGGTCACAGACGATGGAGACGATGACCGCGTGTTCCACCTCCTTGGACAGTTGCAGCGCCGCGTACAGGGCGCCGCCGGAGGAAATGCCGGCGAAGATGCCTTCCTCGGCCGCCAGGCGGCGGGCGGTTTCCTCCGCCTCCGCCTGACCGACGTAAATCATGCGGTCGACCCGATCGTAGTCGCAGATCTTCGGCACGTACTCGGCCGGCCACTTGCGGATGCCGGGAATCTGGGCGCCCTCCTCCGGCTGCACGCCGACGATCTGGATGGCCGCATTCTTTTCCTTGAGGAAGCGCGAGCAGCCCATGATGGTGCCGGTGGTGCCCATGCTGGAGACGAAGTGGGTGATCCCGCCCGCGGTGTCCCGCCAGATTTCCGGGCCGGTGGTTTCGTAGTGGGCGACCGGATTATCCGGGTTGGCGAACTGGTCGAGAATCTTGCCGCGGCCTTCGCGCTGCATGGCTTCCGCCAGGTCGCGGGCGCCCTCCATGCCCGCCTCCTTGCTCACCAGCACCAGCTCGGCGCCGTAGGCCTTCATGGTCTGGCGGCGCTCGATGGAGAGGTGCTCGGGCATGATCAGCAGCATGCGGTAGCCGCGGATGGCGGCCGCCATCGCCAGGGCGATGCCGGTATTGCCGCTGGTGGCCTCGATGAGGGTATCGCCGGGGCGAATCTCGCCACGCGCCTCCGCCCCGGCGATCATCGACAGAGCCGGCCGATCCTTCACCGAGCCGGCCGGGTTGTTGCCTTCCAGCTTGACCAGGACGACGTTGGAGGTGGCGCCCGGCAGCTTGCGCAGCCGTACCAGCGGGGTGTTGCCGACGAAATCTTCGATGGTCTTGTACATGGCGGAGGATCTATGGCGGACTGCTTGAGGATTTTACTTGCTGCGCGACCGCCCGACGCCGCCGCGAGGCCTCAACACGCGGCGATTTCTGCGGCGATTTTTTCCAGTTCGGCGACGGGATCGACCGCCTGGGTAATGGGGCGGCCGATCACCAGATCATCGGCGCCGGCGCGCACCGCCTGAGCCGGCGTGAGAATGCGGGTCTGGTCGCCGGCGGCGCTGCCGGCGGGGCGGATACCGGGCGTCACCAGGCGGAAATGCGCGCCCATGTGCCGCCGCAGCGCGGGGGCCTCCAGGGCGGAGCAGACCACGCCGTCCAGGCCCGCGTCGCGCGCCAGTGCGGCCAGGCGCAGGACCTGCCGCTCCGGGTCGGCGTCGACGCCGATGGCTTGCAGTTCCTCGCGCCCCATGCTGGTCAGCACCGTCACCGCGATCAGCAACGGCCGCGCCGGGCCCATTTCGACGGCCTCGCGCGCGGCCGCGAGCATGCGCGGACCGCCCGTGGCGTGCACGTTCAGCATCCACACGCCCAGGCGGGCGGCGACCTTGCAGGCCTGGGCGACGGTATTCGGGATGTCGTGGAACTTCAGATCCAGGAACACGGCAAAGCCCTGTCCCACCAGCTCGCGCACGAAATCGGGCCCGGCCGCGACGAACAGCTCCTTGCCCACCTTCAGGCGGCACAGGTCCGGCCGCAGGCGCGCCGCCACGGCGCGGGCGGCGGCGGCGTCGGCGTAATCGAGGGCGACGATGACGCGGGGTTCAGTCATGCTCCACCCGTTCCGGCGGGATGCTTTCCCAGCGCGCGCAGGCCGGACACTGCCAGAAGAACTGGCGCGCCTTGAAGCCGCAATTGCCGCATAGGTAATAGGCCGTGCGGCTGACCTGGCGATGCACCAGGTCCTGCGCCAGTCGCCCCTCCACCGATTCCGGCTGCACGGCGTTGCTGGCCTGCAGATAGTCGTCGAGGGCGCGCAGGCTGGGATGCCGCTTGAGCTCTTCCGCCGCCAACTGGCGGGCGGCCGGCCAGCCCTGATGCTCGGCCACGGTCTGAAACACCAGATGCAGCAGGTCGGGGCTGGGCTGGCGGTCGAGATAGGCTTTGAGTAGAACAATGACCTGCTCCTGCCGGCCCAGGCGGAGGTGGGCCTGCACCAGGCGCTCGGCCACGGTGGGCAGAAAAGAGGGGTTGATCTCCTCCAGCCGGCGCCAGGCGGCGATGGCTTCTTCATCGCGTCCCGCCTTCGCCTCCAGGTCGCCGCGCAGCATCCAGGCCCGCGCGGAACGCTTGTTTTCCCGCAAGGCCTCATCCAGGTGCGCCCGCGCCGCCGCGAAATCGTCCTTCAGCAGGGCGGCCACGGCCATCTCGCTGTAGTAATGCGCGGTATCCGCGTTCTGCGCCGGACAGCCCAGCTTTTCCAGGCGGGCGGCGGTCTGGATGGCTTGCGGCCAGTCCTTGGTGAGCACCTGGATATCGAGGATGTTGCGCAGGGCCTCGCGCGCATGGCTGCCCGATTCCAGGCGGCGGAACACCGACTCGGCGCGGTCCAGCAGGCCGGCCTTGAGAAAATCCTCGCCGAGTTCGTAGAGCGCCTTCATGCGCTGATCCTGCGACAGATCGGCGCGGTCCACCAGGTTCTGGTGGATGCGGATGGCGCGGTCGAGTTCGCCGCGGCGGCGGAACAGGGCGCCCAGCGCGAAATGCAGCTCGAGGGTATCCGGGTCCATCTTGGCGACTTCGAGAAATGCCTCGATGGCCTTGTCCGGCTGCTCGTTGAGCAGGTAGTTGAGGCCCTTGAAATAGGAGCGCGGCACCGCGCGCGATTCCTGCATGACGTGGCGGATGTCGATGCGCGCGGCGACCCAGCCGAGGCCGAAAAACAGCGGTATGACCAGCAGGTACCAGGATTCGAATTCCAAGCTCATTCCTTGTGCAGTTCACGGCGCAGGTCGCGCAATTCGCGGTGGCTGCGCAGAAGTCGGCTGGTGCAGGCGAGCAGCCCGGTCAGCAGGCCGACGGCGAAGACCAGAAGGATGACCAGGGACAGCGGCGCCTGCCACTCCAGGCCGAGGAAATAGCGCAGCGTGACGCTGTCGCTGTTGAGCGCGGCGAACCCCAGCAGCAACAGGAAGAGAATGAGCTTGAGGGGAAGTGCCAGCGTGCGCACGAGAGCGGGCGGGGAATGAAATGGCCTGGATTGTAGCGGCATGGCCGGGGGCGGGCCACTTTTCGGCGTTGCCGCGCGCCGCGGGCAATGTCGGCTGCGACGCGGCCTCGCGAACCGGCAAGGGCGGGGCGCTACCTTTCCCGCATCGCCCGGTTCGTCGCGGAACTCCAGGCGCCGCCATGACTCTGTGCGCGATCCGCTCCCAACCGCGAAGGATTCCGCCATGCCACCCTCCACCGAAGCCGCTACCCGTCCGCCGCGCTGGCGCAAGCCCTTCATCGTTCTGCTGTCGATCGGCATCTTCGTCGCGCTGATCTGGAGCCAGTTGCCGCCTGGCGCGTATCCCACCGACTTGTCCCGCGTGGGAACCGGCAAGCCCGCCCTGGTATTGGCGTTCGACATGAATTACAGCGGCGGCGCCATGGTCATGGAGTGGATGAACGCGATCCGCGGCGATTACGCGCCAAGGATGGATTTCCTGGTGGCGCATCTGGGCCTCGCGGAGGGGCAGGCATTCGCCGAACGGCACGGCGCCGGGGATGGCACCGTGCTGTTGTTCAGCGGCGAAGGCGAGCTGCTGAACCGGCTGCATCATCCAGGCGGCGTCGAGGAACTGCGCCAGGCGCTGGATGCGGCGTTAAGCCGATAAACGGCCGTCGCTTCGGCGGCATCGGCGTCGCTCAGAATGGCAGGCCCTGCCGCGCGCACAACAAAAAGGCGCCCCCTCGGGGACGCCCGCCATGGCCCGCGGCGACGCGGGTCAGTCCTTGAAATCGACGCGGTCGCGCAATTCCTTGCCCGCCTT
>JBBIIR010000130.1:0-5918 GCA_037446455.1 Hydrogenophilales bacterium
CGAGGCCAACCGGCATTTCTTCTACGTCGACACCGCGAAAGGGCAAAGCCTGAAGCCGGTGCGGGAAGACCTCGCCAGCGAACCGACCTTCCGCTACCTGAATACGGAACGTCTCATGGAGCACCTGCGGCAGACCGAGCGTTCCCTGAAAGCCGGCACACCCGCCGCCACGCTGGGCCTGGGCGAGGACTTCCGCCTGCCCGAAGGCTACGACCTGCTCTACCACGTCGGCAATGAATGGTCTCCCGCGCAGAACAGGGAACGCCGCGGCAGCCCCCGCCACCCCGCCGAGGGCCGCTGCGAGGTGGTGCGCGAACTCGCCGGCATCTGCGCGCGCCTGCGCACCGAGGAGGAAATCGCCTCCGGCACCATCCCCAATCAGCAGCTCACCCAGGAGGAAATCCTCGACATCAAGCTGTACGGCTTCGTCACCGAACGCACCAAGTCGAACATCAGCCAGCGCCAGGCCGGCAGCCGCGATCTCAGTTCCGAGCAATGGCCCATGTACGATCGCAGCGACACCGGGCTGGGCATCCTTTTGAAGACCGAGGACAGCGAATGGGTGCGGGTCGGCAAGCTGATCGCCCTACGTGTCGATCCGGCCCAGGGCTGGATCGTCGGCGTCGTCCGCCGCATCACCCGCCTGCAGGAGGACCAGCGCAAGATCGGCGTGCAGACCCTCAACGCCGCGCCGGTGGCGGTGCAGCTCGAACAGCACGAAGCCTCGCACACGCTCAGCTATGCCGTGGATGACACCGGTTATTCCTCACAGCCGACCAGGGATGCCCTGATCTTCTCCAAGCTGCCCGGCGACAACCTCATCATCCTGGAAGCTTCGCGTTATGCGCACGGACGGCAATACCGCCTGCACGATCTCGACGGCTTCCGCCTGATCCGTCTGGAGAACGTGCGCGACAAGGGCGATGGCTGGCTGCTGGCGGTATACAGCCAGCTGACCTGAGCATGCCGGCCGCGCGCCGCCTCAGCGCCTGGCCCGCGCGGCCGCCGGCGGCCCGACCCGCACCGATGACCGGAGACTCCCAGTGAAATCCGCCAAACCCGCCCTGCTCATCGTCGACGACGATCCGCTCATCACCGACACCCTGCATTTCGTGCTCTCCGACGACTTCGACGTGTTCGTCGCCGAGAGCCGCCAGCAGGTCAAGAGCGTGCTCACGCAACTCGAAGAAGCGCCCCCGCTGGCCCTGATCGATCTCGGTCTGCCGCCCACGCAGCACAAGCCGGACGAGGGCTTCGCCCTCATCACGGATCTGCTCAACCACTCCAAGAAAACCCGCATCCTGGTGCTGTCCGGGCAGAACGACGAGGCCAACGCCCGGCACGCGCGCGCCCTCGGCGCCATCGACTTCATCGCCAAGCCGGCCGAGCCGGAGCGGATCAAGCGCGCCCTGCAATCCGCCCTGCGCTTCGAGCAGGAGGTGGCCTCCGCCCCGCGTCCGGAAACCGCCGCCGACTCCAGCGGCATCGTCGGCACCAGCTTCGCCGTCGACCGCCTGCGCAACCAGATCAAGCTCTACGCGGACGCGCCTTTCCCGGTGCTGATCGAGGGCGAATCCGGCAGCGGCAAGGAACTGGTGGCGAAGAGCCTGCACCAGTGGGCCAAGCGCGGCGGCAAACCCTATCTCGCCCTCAACTGCGCGGCCATCTCCCCCACCCTGGTGGAGCCCACCCTGTTCGGCTACGCCAAGGGCGCCTTCACCGGCGCGACCCAGGCGCATTCCGGTTACTTCGAGGATGCGCGCGACGGCACCCTGTTCCTCGACGAGATCGGCGAACTCCCCCTGGAACTCCAGGCCAAGCTGCTGCGCGTGCTGGAAAACGGCGAGTTCCAGCGCGTCGGCGAAACCAGCAGCCGTTTTTCCAACGCCCGCATCGTCACCGCCACCAACCGCGACCTGCGCAAGGAAGTGCGCGAAGGCCGCTTCCGCGGCGACCTCTACCATCGCCTGTCGGTGTTTTCCGTGCACGTGCCGCCCCTGCGCGAACAGGCCGAGGACAAGCTGGCGCTGCTGGAGCATTTCCGCAAGCAGTTTTCCGGCGAGGCCGGCGTGCCCGCCTTCACCTTTGCGCCCGAGGCCCAGCGCCTGTGGGAGGACTATCACTTCCCCGGCAACGTGCGCGAGTTGCGCAACATCGTCATCCGCCTCACCACCAAGTACGCCGGCCGCACCGTCGGCGCGCGCGAACTCGAGGACGAATTCGATCTGGACGTGGTCAGCCCCGGTAGCATCCCCATGCCCAGCGACGCCAACGCCCTGCAGGAATACGCCAAGTTCCACCTGCGCGGCGTGCACAGCTTCAACCTCGACCAGGTCATGAAGCAGTGGGAGAAAAGCTACGTCGAAGCCGCCCTGGGCATGACCCATGGCAATCTGTCGCAGGCCGCGAAAATCCTCGGCGTCAACCGCACCACGCTGTACAGCCGCATGCAGACCTACCAGAGCGACTGATCCGGCGGAGCACGCAGCGAGAAGCCGCCACCGCGATGGCCCACTTTCCCGACCCTCCCCAACTCGGCGAATGGCTGGCGAGCCAGGGCCTCATCAGTCACGACCAGTTGCGCATCGCCCTGCTGGAGCAGGCCAGCAGCGGCCTGCCCCTGGGCCGGCAGCTCATCGACCTGGGCTTCATCCACGACGCCGTGCTGCGCGACGTGCTCGCCCGCAACGCCGGCGAGGCGAGCATCGATCTCGCGCAGGTGGTGGCCGATCCGGAAGCCATCGCCCTGACCCCGGAGCACCTGGCCCGCCGCCATCACATCCTGCCGCTGGCGGTGGACGCGGAGGAGCGCATCCTCACCGTCGCCGTGCCCGACCTCTACAACCTGGTCGCCCTCGACCAACTGCGCGCCACCCTCGATGGCCAGTACGACATCCAGCCGGTGCTGGCGGCGGAAGCGCAGATCCTGGAATGCCTGGACCGCTTTTACGGCTTCGACCTGTCGGTGGACGGCATCCTGCAGGAAATCGAGACCGGCGAGGTGGACTGGGGCAGCCTGCAGACCGGCGCCGAGTACACCCAGCCGGTGGTGCGCCTAGTCAACGCCCTGCTCGCCGAGGCGGTCAAACGCGGCGCCTCCGACGTGCACTTCGAGCCGGAGGCCGCCTTCCTGCGCGTGCGCTACCGCATCGACGGCGTGCTGGAGCCCATGCGCAGCCTGCACCGCAAATACTGGCCGGCCATCTCGGTGCGCCTGAAGGTCATCTCCGGCCTCAACATCGCCGAATCGCGCGCCCCCCAGGACGGCCGCCTGACCCTCACCCTGTACGGCCGCGGCATCGACTTCCGCGTCTCCAGCCTGCCCACCCTGCACGGCGAAAACATCGTCCTGCGCGTGCTCGACCGCGAAAAATCCATCATCCCGCTGGAGCGCATGGGTCTGCCCGAATCCACCCTGCTGCGCCTGCGCCACGCGATCTCCCGGCCGGAAGGCATGGTCATCGTCACCGGCCCCACCGGCTCCGGCAAGACCACCACGCTGTATTCCCTGCTGGCGCATTTGAACCGGGAAGAAGTCAACATCATGACCCTGGAGGATCCGGTCGAATATCCGCATCCCCTCATCCGCCAGACCTCGGTCACCGAACTGGCGAAGGTGGATTTCGCCGGCGGCGTGCGCGCCATCCTGCGCCAGGATCCGGACATCGTCCTGATCGGCGAGATCCGCGACGCCGAGGCCGCGGAGATGGCCTTCCGCGCCGCCATGACCGGGCATCTGGTGTTCACCACCCTGCACACCCACTCCGCCCTCGGCGTGTTCCCGCGCCTCATCGACATGGGCATCCGCCCCGCCCTGCTGGCCGGCAATGTGCTGGCGGTGATCGCCCAGCGCCTGGTGCGCCGTCTCTGCCCGGCCTGCAAGGAAGCGCACGCGCCGGACGAGGCCGCGCGCGCCCTGCTCGGCTCCGACGCCCCCATCCATCGCGCGCGCGGTTGCGTGCACTGCGCCTACAAGGGATACCGCGGCCGCCTGCCGCTGATGGAACTGCTGCTCATGGACGAGGACCTCGACGAGGCCGTCCTGCGCGGCGCCACGCCACGCGAACTGGCGGCGCTGGCCGAGCAGCGGGGCTGGCGGCGCCTGCTCGAGGACGGCCTCGATCACGTGCGCGCCGGGGAAACCTCGCTCGACGAACTCGGCCGGGTCGTCGACCTGGCCCGGCGCTAACCGTTCATGGCCAATCAGCCGCCCCCGTCCATGAAAGCACCTGCTGGCCATGAACGGTTTCCCTCACCCCCCTGCCCCCGCTCCGCGCCCCACGGCTGGCGATGCATCGCCAGCCGGCTGCGAGGGCGGAATGCTGTGCATTCCGAATTCCCCTCTCGCCCCGCACGCGGGCGAGGGGAGCTTCGAGAGTCGCTGACGCGACTTTCACGTTAACGGGCATGACTTTGAGAAGACGCCCCGTAGCATGAAAGTCATGCCCGTTTCCCTCACCCCCACCCCCTCTCCCGCCTGCGGGAGAGGGGAGCTTCGAGAGTCGCTGACGCGACTTTCACGTTAATGCCGCGCTTCCGCTACCTCGCCGCCGACAGTCGCGGGCAACGCGTGCGCGGCGACCTCTCGGCGCTCAACGACGTCGATCTCGATCTGCGCCTGCGCCGCGGCGGCCTCACCCTGATCCGCGCCCGCCCCGCCACCGGCGGCGGGCTGTGGCGGCCGCGGCACGCCAGCCGCCGCGACCTCATCAGCTTCTGTTTCCACATGCAGCAGATCGCCCGCGCCAACGCGCCCCTGCTGGAAGGGCTCAAGGACCTCATCGACAGCACGGAGAACTCGCGCTTCCGCGATCTGCTCACCCTGGTGGCGGATGACCTGGAAGGCGGCAAGCTGCTCTCCGAGGCGCTGGCGGCGCATCCCCACGTCTTCGACCACGTCTTCGTCGCCCTGGTGCGCGCGGCGGAAAAAAGCGACCGCATGGAAGCCCTGTTCGCCCGCCTGGAAAGCCGTCTCAAGCAACAGGAAGAACTGCATGCCGAATTCACCCGCCTGCTCATCTACCCCAGCCTGGCGGCGGTGGCGGTGCTGGCGGCGGCGGGCGTGCTGCTGTTCTACCTGACGCCGAAGCTGGCCATGCTGGTGCACAGCCTGCATCTGCCCATGCCCGCCACCACGCGCGCCCTGGTCGGCGCTTCCGAACTGGCGCGCGACCATCTGCCCTGGCTGTTGTCCCTGCCGCTCCTCGCCGGCGGCGGCCTGGCCTTCGCCCTGCGCCGCTCCGCCGCCCTGGCCGAACGCCTGGACGGCGTGCTGCTGGTTCTGCCGGCGGTGGGGACCGCCCTCAGGAAACACATCCTGGCGCGCGTCACCGGCCTGCTCGCGCTGCTCCTGCAGTCCGGCGTCGGCCTGCTCGACGCCCTGCGCGCCTGCGCCGAAAGCGCCGACAACCGCGTCATCCAGCGCAAGCTGCGCGCCGCCGGCCAGCTCATCTCGGCGGGCGGCGGAGTGAGCGACAGCCTGGGCCGGCAGGGGCTGTTCCCCCCCCTGGTCCTGCGCATGGTGCACAGCGGAGAGAGCAACGGCGCCCTGGCCGAGGCCCTGGAGAACGTGGCCTGGTTCTTCGAGCGCGACTCGCGCGAAACCCTGACGCGCGCGCTGAAGCTGCTGGAACCCGCGCTCGCCGCCCTGCTCGGCCTGCTGCTCGCCCTGCTGCTGCTGGCGGTGTTCCTGCCCGTGTACCAGATCATCGGGGAGCTGCCGCTGTGAGGCTCTTGCCCATCCGCCTGGCTGCGCGTCTGCTGCTTTATGTCTCCGCCGCCGGCGCCAGCTGTGCCGTGTACCGGCGCGGCCGCCTCGCCGAGGCGCGCGCCCTGCCGCCGGGCGAGGAAGGCTGGCAGATGTTCAACGACCTGCTGCTGCGGCATGCGAACGTGCCGGTGGCCGTGGCCGTCGACAC
>JBBIIR010000131.1:0-5912 GCA_037446455.1 Hydrogenophilales bacterium
CACCACCCCGGCATGGGGGTGTGGGCGCATCAACTCGGACAGCACGTTGGTGTCGAGCAAAATCATTGCCCGTCAGCCTCGGTCAGGTTTGGCAGCGGCCGGTCGGGTAATCGATGGCGGGGGAGTTCCACGCCGCCCAGCGCGGCAAACCGGCGCTGCAGGCGTGTACCCAGGCCTTCGCTCGGCGTCGCCGGATTGACCGCCTTGCGCAGCAAGCGCCGCGCTTCTTCTTCCATGGATAGCCCGTGGCGCGCCGCTTGTAGCCGGAGGTTGGTTTTTGTGGTTTCGTCCAGATTACGAATCATGATGGTCGCCATGGAAATCTCCTTCTGCATGCGTCGCTAGCATTGTATGCATGGATTTGAGCAGACTCAACAACGAATCGAAAGAATGTGATCGAGGTAATCGGGCAGTCGGTTTACGTGCACTCACCAAGGAAGACTCCGACGTGACGGGGGAACAGCGGTTCGTGACCTTGGGCATGGGCGGCAAGGGTCGGGTTCTGATTGTGGTGTGGACGTCGCGGGGTGAAACCGTGCGTCTGATTTCGGCCTGGAAGACCAACCAAGCCCAACGGAGACGTTATGAACAACAGTTCCGACCCCATGTTCGACCGCTAGGCCAACACGGACTTCACCGATGCCAAGCCGGTGGCCAAAGTGCCGGCGTTGGCCAAGCTGCAAGCCGAACACGGCGGCAAGTCGCGCATCACCATGCGCGTGGACAACACCACTTTGGCGGTGTTCAAGGCCCGCGCGGAGATGACCGGCGGCAACTACCAGACCATGATGAACGAGGCCCTGCGCCAGTATGCCGAAGGCCTGACCTTGGCCGATGTGGTGCGGGAGACGATCCGGCAGGAGCTGCATCACGCCCGAGTCTTGGCGCTGGACTGAAACCCTCGTCGGTGGACGAGACCCGATTGAGGCATGACATGAACCCCCGGGGAGGCTGGAATCAGCGCCAGCCCTTGGGCGTTTCGTGAGCAAGTGCCCGTTCCGAAAGGCATAGTCCGCGCGGAGGGCGCCTGGCATATACGCCCTTACACGGCAGTCGCCCGACGCGCCTCTGACGTTCAGGCCGTCGTCTTCCCCTCCAGACTGTCCGCCGCCAGCCGCGCCCCGTCCCAGGTCCGCAGGCCGGGCGCGAAGGCTTGCGCGGCCTGGCGATAGTCCGGAGTCGCCAGCACCTCGGCCACCGCCCGCACGAGGGCGCCCATACCTTGCCGGCGCAGCCATTTGAGCGTCATGGCGCGGCCCAGCCCCAGTTGCCGGATGCGCTTGCCACCGTAATGCTGTTCCGCGTGGGTGGCCACCACCACGCAGGGCAGGCCGTGCGCCAGGGCCTGGTAGAGGGTGCCGTTGCCGCCGTGGCAGCAGACCAGATCGCAGCGCGGCAGCAGCAGGTCGGTGTTGACGTATTGCTCCAAAAACACCCCCGGTGGCGTGCGGATTGCCGACAGATCGGCGGCGCCGGCGGCCACCACCACCTGCACGCCGCGTTCCGTCAAGGGTTCGAGCTGGGCCACCAGTTCCTCCAGGCCCTCGCTGCCCAGGGTGAAATAGGCGGTGGGGCGGCCGGCGTCCAGGCGGTCCAGGCAGGCCGGCGGCGGCAGGGTATTGCGCCAGGTCATGGGGCCGATGAAGCGGGCGTGGTCGGGCAGATGGCTGACGGGATTGAACTCGGGCACGTCGGCCAGGAAGCTGAGGTCCCCCTCCTCGTGTTCGTAGGCGTACAGGCGGGGCAAGCCCATGCGTCGGCGCACCCGGTTCAGCCCGCCCATCACCAGGCGGTCGTAGACCTGGCGCTCGATGGCGTTCTCCAGCCGGTCGGCCAGGGCGAGGCCGGGGATCGGCCGGCCGCCGGCGAGTTGCGCGTAACTGAAGAAGGGAATGGCGCGGTAGTTGCTCATGTGCGCGTTGAGCACCGCGGCGCTGGGAATGCCGGCCCGCTGCGCGGAGGTGCGCGCGGTGGGGCGGTTGTCGATCAACACCCGGTCGGGGCGGAACTCGTTATAGAGGGCCAGTTCGGCGGCGATGAAGGTTTCCAGTTCCTCATCCCGGTAGAGCTCCCACAGCTTTTGCGTGCGCACCGCGTGCACCACGCGCTCGACCGTGATGTAGGGCAACTCGCGGGTGGCGAAGCCGTCCCAGCCCGCCACCTGCAGATATTTGCCATGCCCGGCGAACAGCACCTCGTGCCCGCGCTCGCGCAAGACCTTGGCGATCTCCAGCAGGCGGGAGACGTGCGCCAGGGCATGCGCGTTGGGCAGGGCGACGAAGCGCATGGCGCGCGGCCTAACGGACATGGCGACCCGCCACCCCGAAGCATGCACATCGCCAGTCCGTTCCCCCTCCCCCAACCCCTCCCCCGCCCGCGGGAGAGGGGAGCTTCGAGCGTCGCGTGGCGACGTTCACGTTAAGGCTTCGCTCCCAGGCTCGCGAGCAGGGTCTTCGCTTCCTTCGCCTGCTCGCTGTTGGGCGCCTTTTTCACCAAGGCCTGCAACACCTTGATGGCCTCGCCGCGACGGTCCTGCTTGGCGAGCAACCGGCCCAGGTGCAACTGGATCTGCGGGTCCCCCGGCGCCAGTTCGGCGGCCTCGCGCAGCAGGGCGAGGGCACCCCGATCATCACCCCGCTTGAGCAACAACATGCCCAGGGTGTCCTTGACGTAGGGATCGCGCGGCGCGAGGGTCTGCGCCTGCTGGGCGTGCTTGATGGCCTGGTTGAGATCCTTGTCCTGGCCCAGCCAGGCCAGGTTGTTGAGCGCCGGCACATGGTTGGGATAGCGCTCGACGATGCGGGCGTAGACGGCGCGCGCCTCCTCGTTGCGCTTCAGGCCCAGGTAGGCGCCGGCCTGGTGCATGAGCATGGCGAGGTCGTCGGGGTGGCTCTTGAGCCAGTCGCGCATGCCGGCCAGTGCCGCGTCATGTTTGTTCTGCACCCATTGCGCGCGCACCAGCAGGATGGCCAGTTCGCTGCCGGGGTTCTTCTTGAGCGCGGCGGCCAGGCTCTTTTCCGCGCCGGCGAAATCGCCGGTGCCGAGGGCGAACCAGCCTTCCAGGCCGAGCACCTCGGCATGCTCGCCGAAATCCTGGCGCAGCTTGGCGAGCGCCTTGCGGGCGGCGTCGAGCTTATTCTCCTGCACCAGCATCTTGACCTCGCCCACCCGCGCCGGGAGATAGCGCGGCGCCAGCCTGAGGGACTGTTCCAGGGCCTTGCGCGCGGCGGCGACGTTGCCGGTACGGGCCAGGGCATCGCCATGATAGAAGTGGGCCGGCCCCGACTTGGGCGCCAGCTTCGCCCATTGCTCGAAGGTCTTGCGCGCCGAGATCACGTCGCCCTGGCGCATGAAGGCCTTGCCGCGCAACTCCAGCAGGATGGGCTGCCGCGCCAGTTGCGCCTCGGACAGGTTTTGGCTGAGTTCCAGCACCTGCGGCAACCGGCCGGCGCGCAGATGCTCCAGGGCCAGGCGGGCGCGGATGGCCAGGGCCTCCGGGTTGGCGCGCATGGCCTGGTCCAGCAGGGGCTGCACGGCGCCGGCGTTGCCCAGCCGTGTTTCCAGGTCCGCCAGCAGCAGCACCGCCTCTTCGTCGCCGGGGTTGGCCTTGACGAAGGGCGAGAGCAGTTCGCGGGCGCGTTTGACGTCGCCCTTGAGGGCTTCCAGCTTGGCCAGGTTGCGCGTGGCGCTGGGTTCGCCGGGCTTCAGGCGCAGCGCCTTTTCCAGTTCCGGCTGGGCCTTGTCCCCCTGCCCGGCCATCAAATAGCCTGCGGCCATCAGGTTGAGGGGGTCCACCTTGTCGGGATGCGCGGCATGCAGCTTCTTCGCCAGTTCCACGGCCTTGAGCGGCTGCTTGTTGCGCAGTGCGTCGACCGCCAGGAGGAATTCGGCGGTATAGGCGTCGCCGGCCGGGCCGCCCGCCGGGGACTGGCCGGCGAGCAGTTTGGCCAGCATGAGCTGGTTCTTCGCCTCGGCGGAATCCGGCTGCAGGCTCACCAGCCGGGTGGCATATTCCAGGGCGCGCGTGCGGTCGCCTTCCATGAGGGCGACGCTGGTGAGCATGCTGAGCAGGTTGGCATCCTTGGGCGATGCCGCGAGGGCGCTGTTGAGGGTTTCCCGCGCCGCGTCGAACTCGGAGCGGGTCATCTGGATGCCGGCCAGCAGGCGCTTGGCCATGAGCGAAGCGGGCGCGTCGGCGCTCAGGCCCTTGGCCAGGGAGAGGGCCTTCTCGTTCTGGCCGAGCAGATGATAGGCGGCCGCCAGGTAAAGCCGGTTCATGCCGTTGTTGGGGTCACCCTGCCGGCTGACCTCGAAGGCTTCGGCGGCCTGGGTGTATTGCTGGCGCGCATAGAGGATACGGCCCTGCACGTAGCTGACATAGGGATGCTTGGCGAAGCCCTGCTTGTTCAGCGCCTCGATGTCCTTCGCGGCGTCATCCAGCTTGTTCATCTGGACCAGCAGCAGGGCGCGCTTGGCGTTGTCCAGCGTGGCGATGGGACGGTTCTTGACGGCGTGGCCGTAGGCTTCCACCGCCTTGACCAGTTGGCCCTGGGACTGCTCGATGTCGCCCAGGGCGCTCCAGGCCTCGGGCATCTTCGGCTCCGCCTTGAGGGCCTTGCCCACCCATTGCCGCGCCTCGTCGAACTCGCGCTTGACGCCGTGCAGGGCCGCCATGCCGTGCAGGGCGGCGGTGGAGGCGGGGTCCACTTCCAGCGCCTGCGTCAGGTTGGTTTTCGCCAGGTCGAGCTGGTTCTTCAGGATGAAGGCCTGGCCGCGCAGGGCGATGAGGGTCGCCTTGTTCTTCGCGGTGGGCAGATCGAGGATTTTTTCGGTTTCCTTCAGCACCTTGTCGATCTCGCCCTGGGCGAGCAGGGCCTTGGCCAGCAAGGGCTGGGCCTCGGAACGGGAGAAGCCGAGCTCCACGGCTTTTCGCGCTTCTTTTTCGGCCGTGGCGCCATCGCCCAGATCGAGGGCCACCTGCGCGCGCAACCAGCGGCCCTGGGCAAAACCGGGGTTTTTTTCGACGGCGTTGGCGATTTCGATGGACGCGGCGCGCAGGTCGCCCTGGCCGATCAACTCCTGCGCCTTGGCGATGTGTTCCTCGGGTGTGAGGTTGCGCCCGCAGCCCAGCATTCCGCTCAGCAGGATCGCCGTCAACAGGCTGAAAAGCGCGATGCCTCGGATGGGGGACATGAATGGATTCCTCGTGGAGTAAGGTTCGATGTTCTCGCCGCGGCCTGGCTCGCGCCGATACGGCGCGCGGATGAGTCCACGGTTCACTTGGCAATAACGGCGTCGGATTGGAAAAACACAGGGTAACGCTCGATCCGGCGATGCGCGCCGTCTTCTCCCGTATCGTTATTCCTCGTCGGGACGGGCATTGTAGAGAGCCCGGCGGGGCTTATCCAGCCCGCGCGGACGAACGTCCCTGCCATGCCCCCGCATTGGTGATCAACTCCCATACCGGAGGTGCGACTTGATGGATATTGTCGGCGGCGTCCGCCAGCGGAATCAGGCAGGGCACGCGCAGGCCGTGGTAGTTCACGTCCGGGCCGATGCGCTCATAGAGCACGCCGAAGCGGGAGAGCAGGCGCAGCAGGGCGGGTTCCATGACGGCATAGCAGTGGCTGACGCCGTGTTCGTGGGCCATGCCCAGGATCGCCGCCATCAGGCCCAGGGAAATGTGGTTGAGCACGCGGCGCTCGTCCTCCTCGAAATAGATCTCGACGTCTTCGGCAACGCCCGCCAGGGTGCCGGCTTCGCCGATACGCCGCTTGAACACCTTGGATACCGCGAAGCGCGAGATCTCCCCCAGGCGGAGGCGCAGATCGGTGTCGGTCACCGGCTTGTCCAGACTGCAATGGCTTTCGATGGGGTAGATCGCTTGCGGCGAGCGGCGATCGGGCAGGATC
>JBBIIR010000132.1:0-5886 GCA_037446455.1 Hydrogenophilales bacterium
CCGGCCAGGAATTCGTGCTGCGGCTTGGCCGGCCAGGCTTCGAAGCGGCCGGCGCGGTAGGCGTGGTGGCCCTGCACCTCCTGCAGGAAGACGATGTCGGCGTTGAGGCCCATCAGGCTGTCGCGCACGTCGTGCAGCACGACGCGGCGGTTGAAGAAGGACAGGCCCTTGTGGATGTTGTAGCTGGCGATGCGCAGGGCGGGCCTGTCGCCCGCCGGGGCATTGGCGTCCCTCCCGGCATGCATGATGGTGGTCAACGCGGACTCCCGTGAAGCGCGCGGCGGCGTCGGCTCATCGCGCCGCGACCGGCTTGTCCGGCTCGGCCTTGGTTGCGGGCGCGGCCACAGGTTTCCGCGTGGGCTCGGCGGTTTTTTCCGCGGCCTTGTCGGAGGACGCCGCCTCCGCCGACTTGCCGCCGGCGGAACCCGCGTGGGGACCGACGCTGGGCTCCATGGTCGGCATGTTGTTCTTCAGCATGTATTCGTTCATTTCCTTCCAGCCGGCGAACACGGCGGCCTTGGAGGCACCCCGGTTGAGCCGGTAGCAGTCCTCCAGACCGCGCCCGGCGTGGCGGCAGGCGCCGCCTATGGCCTTGCCCTCGGCCTCCACCTTGGCGGCGTTGGGAAAACCGGCCCGCTCGGCAAGCTGGTCGCAGCCAGTCAGGAGAAACGGGACCGGGATCAGCCAGAGCAATCGCTGCATCGTGTTTCCTTTCTGCGTGGCGCGGAGAAGCCGGTCCGCCTTCAGTTCGCCAGATAGGGATTGCGCTGCGCGGCCGGCGGCCGCATGCGGCGTTCCGCTTCGCGTCCCAGCGCCTCGAAGCGGTTCTTGACCTCGTCTTCGACGAAATAGCTGGAAACCAGCGGCGGCACCGGCGTCATCGGCACGATATGGGCGCGGTAGCTGAGGGTCACCGGCGCCTTTTCGCCGACGATGCGCCATTCGCCGTTCATCGCCGCCACCTTGCCGGCCACGGAGCGGAAACGGATGTGGCTGGTGGGGTTTTCCTCCATGAGCAGCACCACGTGATCGGGCATGACGAAGGCGAACAAGCCGGCGTCGGCGATCTGCTCGACGCGCTTCGGCGCTCCCGGCGGCGAGATCAGTCGGCTCGACACCATGTCCGGAATGAAGGCGGCGAGACGGTTGTAGTCGGTGAGGGTCTGCCAGACCGTCTGGGCGTCGGCGTTGAGGGTCTGCGTGGCCTCGACGCGGATGCCGGTGAGGCCGGTGCTGGCTTTGACCTTGGCGCCCCGCGCGCTGGCGTGGACGCCGCCCGCCAGGAATATGGCCGTGACGATGACAACGAAATGGCGATACATGACTAAGGTTCCCCTTTCCTTTCCATCTCGCGACCCAAGACTTTCACCCAGGTGCGCACCTGTCGTTCGGCGATGCCCGGCGCCCGGGGCGGCGGAAACGGCGACTTCATGAGATCCATGCGCGGGCGCCGGGGCTGTCGGCCTTGCCGCCGAGCCCGCCCTCCAGGCTCGGCCAAACGCCCGCCTGACGCACGCTAAGCGGCGCCGGCGAGAGTGCGGGCCATGGACACCGTGCGGGAAAGAGGGCGTTCAGCCTTTTCATGGCCGCAAGTATAGCGCCGCGCGTTGGCCCGGACACCGCCCATACCCTCCTTGCCGCGTTCCCACGCCCTCGTCGATCTGGCCCTCGTCGCCCGCATCATCCGGGTCCTGGCCTTCGCCACAGGGCTGATGCACGGCTGGCTGATGCGTCAGCGGCTGACGCGGGGCTGAAAACCAGTCCTTCAGACCCGTTCATCGATGTCGAAGATGCGCCGGTGCTCGCGGATGGCGTAGCGGTCGGTCATGCCGGCGATGTAGTCGCACACCGCCAGGTGCACATCGACCTCGGCCCGCTCGCGGTGCTCGGGGGGCAGCAGGACGGGGTTGCCGGTGAAGGCTGCGAACAGCTCCCGCAACAGGCGGCGGGCCTTGCCGCTCATGCGTTCCACCCGGTAGTGGCGGTAGAGGTTCTGGAACAGGAAGCGCTTGAGTTCCAGGCTCTCCTCCCGCACCTCCGGGCTGAACGCGGCCAGGGTCGGGCAGGCGCGCACGGCGTCCGGGCTGCTCGGCCGGTGCCGGGCGAGATTGCGCCGGGTCTGCTCCAGCAGGTCCACCACCAGGGTGTTGATCATGCGCCGCACGGTTTCGTGGATCAGGCGGCGGTCGTTGAGGGCCGGGTAGCGTTGCCGCACTTCCGCCAGGTGGCGGGCGAACAGGGCCACGCCTTCCAGTTGCTCCAGGCTGATGAGGCCGGAGCGCAGGCCGTCGTCGACGTCGTGGTTGTTGTAGGCGATCTCGTCGGCCAGGTTGGTGATCTGCGCCTCCAGGCTGGGCTGGCCGCCTTCCAGGAAGCGCCGGCCGACGTCGCCCAGGGTCTCCGCGTTCTTCCGCGAGCAGTGCTTGAGGATGCCCTCGCGCGCCTCGAAGGTGAGGTTGAGCCCTTCGAACTCCGCGTATTTCTGCTCCAGTTCGTCCACCACGCGCAGGGATTGCAGATTGTGCTCGAAGCCGCCGTGTTCCTTCATGCAGGCGTTGAGGGCGTCCTGGCCGACGTGGCCGAAGGGCGTGTGGCCGAGATCGTGGGCCAGCGCCAGGGTCTCCGTGAGGTCTTCGTCGAGGCCCAGCATGCGCGCCAGGGTGCGGCCGATCTGCGCCACCTCCAGGCTGTGCGTGAGGCGCGTGCGGAACAGGTCGCCCTCGTGGTTGATGAACACCTGGGTCTTGTATTCCAGACGACGGAAGGCGGTGGAATGGACGATGCGGTCGCGGTCGCGCTGGAACTCGGAGCGCGGCGCGGCGGGCGGTTCGGGGTGGCGGCGGCCGCGACTGCGCGCGGATTGGGCGGCGTAGGGGGCCAGATCAGCCACGCGCCACGGCTTCCGTCAGGGTCGCCCGCAGCGCGGCGTGTTCCGCCGCGTCGTTCAAGGCGGCGACGTAGGCCTCGCCGAGCTTGCGGAAGAGGACGAAGCGAATTCTGCCGCCCTCCACTTTCTTGTCCACGCCCATGTGCTCCAGGTAGGTCTCAATGCCCAGGTCTGGAGCAAGCACCGGCAGCCCGGCGCGGCGGAACAGGGCGGCGACGCGCTCCACGTCGGCCCCGGTCAGGTTGCCCAGGCGCCGCGACAGGTCGGCGGCCAGCATGGTGCCGGCGGACACGCCCTCGCCGTGCAGCCAGTTGCCGTAGCCCATGCCCGCCTCGATGGCGTGGCCGAAGGTGTGGCCCAGGTTGAGCAGCGCGCGCTGGCCGGATTCGCGCTCGTCCGCCGCCACCACTTCCGCCTTGTTCTCGCAGGAACGGCGGATGGCGTAGGTGAGGGCGTCCGTGTCGCGCGCCACCAGCTTCTCCATGTTCGCCTCCAGCCATTCCAGGAAGGGCTGGTCGCGGATCAGGCCGTACTTGATGACCTCGGCGAGGCCGGCCGAAAGTTCCCGGTCCGGCAGGGTGGCGAGGGTGTCGGTATCGGCCAGCACCAGTTGCGGCTGGTAGAAGGCGCCGATCATGTTCTTGCCGAGCGGATGGTTGATGCCGGTCTTGCCGCCGACCGAGGAATCCACCTGCGCGAGCAGGGTGGTCGGCGCCTGGATGAAGGGCATGCCGCGCTGGTAGCAGGCCGCCGCGAAGCCGCCGAGGTCGCCGATGACGCCGCCGCCCAGGGCCACCAGGGTGGTCTTGCGCTCGGCGCGCTGGCTCAGCAGGGCGTCGAAGATCAGGTTCAGGGTCTCCCAGTTCTTGTAGGCCTCGCCGTCCGGCAGGATCACCGCCTCCGCCGCGACGCCCGCATCCGCCAGGCTCTGCCGCAGGCGGGCCAGGTAGAGCGGGCCGACCGTGGTGTTGGTGACGATGACGACGCGCTTCTGCTTCAGGTGGGGCAGCACCAGGTCGGCGCGGTCGAGCAGGCCGGGGCCGATGTGGATGGGATAGGCGCGCTCGCCCAGGTCGACGGTGAGGGTTTGCATGAGGTGGACGAATCGTTGAGGCTGTTGGCCCGCAATGATAATCCGGGCATGCGCGCGCCACACGCGCGACGCCCCCGCGGGGGAAATCCGAGCGCCGCGCGGATAGTGTTTGCCATCGTCCGGGATAGAGAGGATAGTGCGCCGGCGATTTTCAAGTTGCGTTGCTGCTGTCCGGTTCAAACGCCGCGTTTCCGTGGACGTCCTCTCGATTCATCACCCGCTTTCTTGACCTTCGCCCACATGGGGCAATCCCTCTTTTTGTTATTTCAAGGATCAAGATATGGCAACCGGCATCGTGAAATGGTTCAACGACTCCAAGGGTTTTGGCTTCATCACGCCTGACGGCGGCGGCGATGATCTCTTCGCGCATTTTTCCGCCATCCAGAGCCAGGGTTTCAAGACTCTCAAGGAAGGCCAGCGGGTCAGCTTCGACGTGACCACCGGCCCCAAGGGCCAGCAGGCCAGCAACATCCGCGCCGCCGACTGAGCGCACGCCCGGCCTCGGCCGGGACGGCTTTTCCCCATTCCAGGCCGCGGCCCGCCACGCGCGGGCCGCCTGCCTGCCACCCTAGCCCGGAGGCCCCATGGCCAAGGAAGAACTGCTCGAAATGCAGGGCGTCGTCACGGAAGTGCTGCCGGATGCCCGTTATCTCGTCACCCTCGAGAACGGCCACTCCCTGGTGGCCTACAGCGCCGGCAAGATGCGCAAGCACCACATCCGCATCCTCACCGGTGACAAGGTGTCCCTGGAACTCTCCCCCTACGATCTCTCGAAGGGCCGCATCACCTTCCGCCACATCGAAACCCGGGGCCCGGCGCCCGCGCCCCGGCCGATGAACCGGCCGAAAAAGCACTGATCACCGGGGCGCGTCAACCCAGCAGCGCCACCGCCTTCACCTGCGCGTAGACCGATTGCCCGGGGGCCAGGCCCAGGGCGGCGGCCGAGCGGCGGGTGAGGCGCGCCAGCAGCGGCGAACCGCCCATGTCCAGGCGCACCAGGGCCTGAGCGGGGTGGGCGTCGGCGGCGATCTCCACCACCACCGCGGGCAGGATGTTGAGGATGCTGGTGCCGGCGTGGCGGGTCAGGGCCAGGCTCACGTCACGCGCCAGGATGCGCACCCGCACGGCTTGACCGATGGCGTGACCGCCATCGCGCACCCAGATGCCGCCGCCAGCGAAGCGCACATGCGCCAGATGCCAGTCGGGGTCGCGCTCCTCCACCACGGTATCCAGTACGACGCCGGCATCCTCGCCCAGTCGGATGGGCAGGTCGACGCGCGCCAGGGTATCCAGCAGCGGCCCCTGGGCGAGAGCGCGGCCGGCTTCCAGCACGACGATGTGATCGGCCAGGCGGGCGACCTCGTCGGGGGCATGGCTGACGTAGAGCACCGGGATGTCCAGTTCGTCGCGCAGCCTTTCCAGGTAGGGCAGGATTTCCTGTTTGCGCGCCAGGTCCAGCGCCGCCAGCGGCTCGTCCATCAGCAGCAGGCGCGGCTTCACCGCCAGCGCGCGGGCGATGGCGACGCGCTGGCGCTCGCCGCCGGAGAGCTGGTGCGGGCGGCGGTCGAGCAGGCCGCCGATACCGAGCAGGTCGATGACGTGGTCGAGCGCGGCGCGGTCCAGGCATGCGTCGGCGCGCTTCATGCCGTAGTCGAGGTTGCCGCGCGCGGAAAGGTGCGGGAACAGGCTCGCTTCCTGGAACACGTAGCCGAGCGAGCGCCGGTGCGTGGGCAGGAAGTCGGCGCCGTCCTGCCAGACCTCGCCTTTCATGGCCAGGTAGCCGTCGGCGGTGCGCGCCAGGCCGGCGATCAGACGCAGCAGCGTGGTCTTGCCGGAACCGGAGGGACCGAACAGGGCGGTCACCCCGCGGCCGGGCAGGTCGAGGTCGACGTCGAGGCTGAAGTCG
>JBBIIR010000133.1:0-5881 GCA_037446455.1 Hydrogenophilales bacterium
GGAGAACCCGTTGTGGAGCGGGATGCCGGCAAGATGGCCAGCATGGTGGCGTCGGTCTTGTCCTCCAGCAGAGCCTCGTCGGTGAGCGTGCCGGGGGTGACGATGCGCACGACCTTGCGTTCCACCGGCCCCTTGCTGGTTTTCGGGTCGCCGATCTGTTCACAGATGGCGACCGCCTCGCCGAGTCGGGCCAGCTTCGCCAGGTATTGCTCCGCCGCGTGGTAGGGCACGCCGGCCATGCGGATGGGCTGGCCCGCCGAGGCGCCGCGGCTGGTCAGGGTGATGTCCAGCAGGCGGGCGGCTTTCTCCGCGTCGTCGTGGAACAGCTCGTAGAAATCGCCCATGCGGTAGAACAGCAGCATGTCGGGGTGCTCGGCCTTGATGCGCAGGTACTGCTGCATCATGGGGGTGTGCTGGGCGAGGGTCTCGGCGGACACGGCAACGGCGGCGGTGCGAAAGAAGATCATTCTACTTGCACGTCGCGGCGCGCGAAGTCGACTTACAATGCCGCTCCATGAAGACTTCCAGCGACGGAGCGAGGCGGGGCATGAGGGCTTGCGGCAGAGGGTGGATATGGTGGGCGGCGATGGCATTTGCAGCGGGTGCGGGTGCGCAGACGCCCTCCGCCGCGAGCGGGGCGGTGGAGGTACGGCTGAACCGCACGCTTGCCGATGCGAAGGCGCTGGAGACGGCGGTCGCGGCGGGCAGGCGGGCGGCGTTTCTCTGCGTCCACTGCCATGGCGAGGATGGCAACAGTCCGTTGGACCATGTGCCCAATCTGGCCGGGCAGAATGCCCTGTATCTGTTGACCCAGATCGACAAGTTCGGCGACGGCCGGCGTCAGGATGAGTTCATGTCCGGCCTGGTCAAGGTGCTGAAGCCCGAGGACCGTTTCAACATGGCGGTGTTCTATGCCGTGCAGCCGGTCAGGCCGACTCCGGGCAAGGATGCGCGTCTGCAACAACAGGGCAAGGCGCACTACGCCCGCGCCTGTGTCGGCTGTCATGGCGCCCAGGCGCGCGGCAGCCGGGACATCGCCCGGCTGGCGGGGCAGCAGCCCACCTATATTCGAAATGCCCTGGTGGGTTACCGGGCCGGCAGCGGCCCGCGTTCCGACCATCGCATGACCGGTGTCTCGCGCAAGCTTTCCGACCCGGAAATCGCCGCGCTGGCCGCCTATCTATCGGCCATGCCCTGAAGCCGTGCCCGCTGCCTAAAGAAGTCGGCGATGCGGCCGATGATGGCATGGCGAATATCTGGCATGCCGCGGGCCGCGGGCATGCCGCCAAGGGAGCCATGACATGCAAGAACACAACGCCAGCCACACCCTGCCGCCTTCCACCGCCGCCCGTCCGGACCTGGACTGGAGTCAGGTGCGCGAGACCATATTGATGCTCAACCTGGCGGTGGCGCAGATCGAGATCGCCCTGAAGGATTCCAGCGGCTCCGTCGACGTGCTGGCGGAGAGCTTCACCGGCATGTACGGCAACATCATGGCCCTGGTGGAACAGGCCCGCGCCCTGCCGGATTCACCGGCCAAGGCGGGCATCGAGAGTTCCGGCATGGCGGTTTCCGAGCAGATGCAACAGGCCATCATCGCCTTCCAGTTCTATGACCGGCTGTCGCAGCGGCTGTCCCACGTCAGCCGCAGCCTGGATGACCTCACCGGCATCGTCAACGATCCGTCGCGGCTGTATAACCCCTTCGCCTGGCACACCCTGCAGCAGCAGATTCGTTCGCAGTACACGATGGAGGACGAGAAGCTGATGTTCGACACCCTCATCCGCACCGGCGACGTGCGCGAGGCCCTGGCGCGCTATGTCGAGGCCCGGCAGCGGCAGTCCGGTTGCGGCGCGGACGTCGAACTGTTCTGATATCCGGCCTGACCGGCTTGCCCGCTCCGGCGCGGACTAACCGCCGCCGGAATCGACCGTGGCGGCCTCGACATCGTCGGCGGAAGCCCGCTCTGCCGGTCGCTCTTCCGTCTGGGCCAGGGCGGCACGGGTGATCGCCCGCGCCCACTCTCGGATGAACTCCACCTGGCCCACTTCCTCGACTTCGATACCCTGGGTGCTGGTGAGGGTCAGTCGGCTCAGCCCATCCTCCGTCCGGCCCGAGGCCGGGGTGTCGTTGGCTTTGCGGGCAACGGTGGACGGGTTGCCGCGATGGCGCAGGGAAATCAGCATGTTGCTTGGACCGGGAGGCCGGCGGGCCGCTTCCGCGCGCACCGCGCGTGGAAGCTGGGAGGGAGGGATGCGGGACACATGATATCGGGGCCGGTGCGCACAAAGGCCGGAGGCGCTGATGTTCAGCAAGATTCCTGCCAGCTATACATAACCCAGTCGGATCAATGCGTTGCCGCTGCCTGCCGGGCGCAGGCGGGGCGCAGTGTCAAGTAAACCGACACCGCCGCAGGCGGGGTTTCGGACTATGCTGCGCCGTTCCCGCATCGCCTCGTCGCGCCTCATGTACAAAATTCCCGTTTCCGTGCTGGTGGTCATCCACAGCCCCGATCTGCAAGTGCTCCTGCTCGAGCGCGCCGATGCGCCCGGCTTGTGGCAGTCGGTGACCGGCAGCCAGGATGCCGGGGAAACCCTGACCCAGACCGCCATCCGCGAGGTGTTCGAGGAAACCGGCCTGGATGCCGGCAAGCTCGACCTGCGCGACTGGCAACTCCAGTACGAGTTCGAGATCTTCCCGCGTTGGCGGGCGCGCTACGCGCCGGGCGTGACGCACAACACCGAGCATGTGTTCGGCCTGACCCTGCCGGCGCCGGAGCCGGTCGTGCTGTCGCCGCGCGAGCATCTGCGGCAGATCTGGCTGCCCTGGCGGCAGGCGGCGGAACGCTGCTTCTCCTGGAGCAACGCGGCGGCCATCCGCCGCCTGGGCGGAGAGTGAGGACGCCCGCGCCTCACACAGCCCGCGCCACCACCCAGGCGGAAACCCGCGCCGCGCCGGCCCGGCGCGCAGCCTGGGCGAGTTCGTGCAGGCTGGCGCCGCTGGTCATGACGTCATCCAGCAGGACCACGTGACGGCCGCTTAAATCCAGGTCGCAGCGGAATGCGCCGCGCAGGTTGCCGCGCCGCGCGCGCAGGTCCAGACCGGCCTGCGGCGGCGTGTCGCGCAGGCGCCGGGCGCCCGTCGCGCTCCACGGGATGTCGAGTCGCGGCGCCAGTCGGCGCGCGATCTCCGCCGCCTGATTGAAGCCCCGTTCCGCCAGGCGGGCGGGATGCAGGGGCATGGGCAGCAGCAGGTCCGGGCGCGGCAGTTCGGTGACTTCCCTCTCCAGCATCCGGGCGAACCAGTCGGTGAGTTCCAGGGCGCCGTGGTACTTGCAATGCCGGATCAGGGCATCCAGGGGAAAGGCGTAGCGGAATACCGCGCGCGTCAGTGCGAAGGCGGGAGGATGCCGCAGGCAACGCCCGCAGACTTCGCCCTTGGCTCCGCTCATGGGCAGGGCGCAGCGCGGGCAGCGGTCGCGCGACAACGCGGGCAGGTCGGCGCTACAGCCGGCGCACAACAGCCCGTCCAGCGTGCGCGCGCCACACAGCAGGCAGGCCTGCGGCAGTCCGGATTGCACGTTATTGATGCAATTGTTCAGAATGGTCACGAGCCGGTTTGACAACAACGATCTCCTCCCCGAACATCGGTACGTTTTACCCGATTCTTCCCCGGATTGCCCACGCCATGACGCAAACCCAACTGGTCACCGCCGCCTCCTGCCTGCGCAGCGCGCGCATATTCAACCTGCTCGCCATCGCCTCGACGCTGCTGGCGGCGAGCCTGTTCGGCCTGGGCCAGCTCGTCGCCGACAAGAAGCTGGCCTTCCTGCCCATGGCCATGTCCCTGCCGCCGATCATGATCTGGCTGGCCGCTTCCATTTTCGTCTATGCCTCCATCGCCCACCATCCGGATCTCACCGTGCGCCATTACAACAAATGGGCGGGCTACCGCTATTACGCGGTGGTGGGCGCGCTGACCATCTTTTCCAATGATCTCGCCCGCTTGCCCACCGGCTGGCTCGGCGTGTGGGGCCTGTTCATCCTCGCCCTGGTGCCCTGGGCGGCCTACGATGTCTGGAAGGCGGGCAGGGAGCGGTGGCGGGATATCGAAGTGATCAGGGAGGCGCATTGATGAACGATCTCGCCCAAGTCCCGGTGGCCTGGAGCCTGGCCCAGGTGGAGGCGCTGTTCGCGCTGCCCTTCAACGATCTCTTGTTCCAGGCGCAGAGCGTGCACCGCACGCACTTCGACGCCAACGCCGTGCAGTTGTCCACCCTGCTGTCCATCAAGACCGGCGGCTGCTCCGAGGACTGCGGCTACTGCTCCCAGTCCGCCCGCCACGATACCGGCCTGGAACGCGAGAAACTGCTGGACGTGGCGGAAGTGGTGCAAGCCGCGCGGGCCGCGAAGGACGCCGGCGCCACCCGCTTCTGCATGGGCGCCGCCTGGCGCGGCCCCAAGGACAAGGACCTGGGCGCCGTCACGGAGATGGTGAAGCAAGTGAAGGCACTGCGTCACCCTGGGCATGCTGAAGCCGGGCCAGGCCGAGCAACTGAAGGAAGCCGGCCTGGACTACTACAACCACAACCTGGACACCGCCAGCGAGTTCTACGGCCAGGTCATCACCACCCACAGCCACGCCGACCGCCTCGATACCCTGGCGCAGGTGCGGGATGCCGGCATCCACGTCTGCTGCGGCGGCATCGTCGGCCTGGGCGAATCCCGCCGGGTGCGGGCGGGCCTCATCCTGGAACTGGCCAACCTGAGTCCCCAGCCGGAATCGGTGCCCATCAACCTGCTGGTGAAGGTGCCGGGCACGCCCCTGGCCGAGGAAGCCGACCTGGATCCCCTGGAATTCGTGCGCACCATCGCCATCGCCCGCATCACCATGCCCGCCTCCCACGTGCGCCTGTCCGCCGGCCGCCGGGAACTGGGCGAGGCGGTGCAGGCGCTGTGTTTCCTCGCCGGCGCCAATTCCATCTTCTACGGCGACAAGCTCCTCACCACCGGCAACCCGGAGGTGGAAGCGGACGAAATCCTGTTCGCCAAGCTGGGCCTGAGAGGCGAGGGTGCGCAGGGGCGGCGCTGCGCGGGGCCCTGATTTTCTCCCTCTCCCGCGCTGCCGCGCACCCCTCCCCCGCTTGCGGGGGAGGGGCTGGGGGAGAGGGGCGCTTTTCCGCGAAGTTGTCCGCCGTATTGGCATGAACCCTGATCAGCTCACCGCCGCCCTCGCCGACCTGGACCACCAGGGCCTGCGCCGCCGCCGCCGGGTCCTCGATGGACCACAGGGCGCGCGGGTGCGGGTGGACGGCCGCGACTACCTGTCCTTCTCCAGCAACGACTATCTGGGCCTGGCCAACCATCCGGAGATCGTCAGCGCCGCCCAGCTCGCCGCCGCCCGCTTCGGCGTGGGCGCCGGCGCCGCCCACCTGCTGACCGGCCACCATCGCCTGCATCATGAGCTGGAAGCCGAACTCGCCGCCTTCGTCGGCCTGCCCGCCGCCCTGTTGTTCTCCACCGGCTACATGGCCAGCCTGGGGGTGATCCCGGCTCTGCTCGACCGTCACGGCGAGGTGTTCGAGGACCGCCTCAATCACGCTTCCCTGGTGGACGCGGCCTTGCTTTCACGGGCGAAACTCACCCGCTATCCCCATCTGGACCTGGTCTGGCTGGACCGCAGGCTGGGCGAGAGCGAGGCCCGGGTGAAGCTCATCGCCACCGACACGGTGTTCAGCATGGACGGCGACCTGGCGCCCATACCTGAACTGTTGGCCCTGGCGGACAAGCACGACGCCTGGCTTTACGTGGACGACGCGCATGGCTTCGGCGTGCTGGAGCGTGAAGCGTCAGGCGAGAGGCGTGAGGCGGAAATGCCCCAT
>JBBIIR010000134.1:0-5864 GCA_037446455.1 Hydrogenophilales bacterium
GCCAGGGCGCAGAAGGCCATGATGGTGGCGCCCTGGGCGGCGATCAGCTGGCGCCCGCGCCGCACCAGTTCCTCCGACTGGCGCAGGATATCCTGGGTGCGCTCGACCACCAGCTGCTCCAGGCCGGAATTGCGGTCGCGCAGCAGGTGCGTGGCCCGCGCCAGCTTGATGTGGTTGCGTATGCGGGCCAGCACCACCGGCGGCGAGAACGGCTTGTGGATGAAGTCCTCGGCCCCCAGGGAGAGGCCATGGGCCTCGTCCGCGGCGCTATCGAGGCTGGTGAGGAACATGACGGGAATGTCCCGGGTGGCGGTGTTCTCCTTCAGCCGCCGGCAGGTCTCGAAGCCGTCCATGCCGGGCATCACCACGTCCAGCAGGATCATGTCCGCGTCCCCGCCGGAGTCCAGGTAATCCAGCACCTGCCGACCGTCGGTCATGGCGCGCACGGCATATTCGCCGTCCAGCACCTCCTCCAGGATGAGCAGGTTTTCCAACTGGTCGTCGGCCACCAGGACCGATGCCCGTTCACTCATCGCGTACCTCCGTGGGGGGGTGTGTAGCCTTTTCCAATCTTGCGTTCAGGTCAGCCAACAGTTCTTGCACGGCGACCGCCAGATGCTCGGCCAGGGCATCCCGGCCGGGGTCGCCGCTCTTGGCGGACGTCTCGGTCTGTGCCGCCAGGGCGCGCAGCGCCTCGGCCATCAGGTTGCCGCCCACGCCCTTCAGGCTGTGGGCCAGAAAGGCGATGGCCGCGCCATCGCCGGCGGCGGCCGCCGCGCGCAACCGGCCCGGTGTGTCCGCCTGGCTGGAGAGGGCGGTTTTCGCCAGGCGGTCGATGAAGTCGCGCTTGCCGCCGAAGCGGGCTTCCAGCTTGGGCCAGTCGACGCGGGCGCCACACGGGGCCGTGTCGCCCGCCGCGGGGAGGGCGGCCTTCCGCCCACCGGCGCGGTCCTCGCCGGCGGACCAGATCGGCCGGCGCACATGGCGCAGGATGGCCTCCACCAGGAGGTCGGCGTCGATGGGCTTGGTGACATGTTCGACCATGCCCGCGGCCAGACACTTGTCCCGCTCCTCGGCCAGGGCGTGGGCGGTCAAACCGATCACCGGCAGGCCCGGCGCCATCACGTTGATGCGCCGGGTGGCCTCGTGGCCGTCCATTTCCGGCATTTGCACGTCCATCAACACCGCGTCGAAGGCGCTCACCCCCGCCTCCTCCAGGCGCTCCAGAGCCTGCCGGCCATTCTCCACCAGCGCGGGCAGAGCGCCCTCGCTCACCAGCAGGTCCTCCAGGATGAGGCGGTTCACTTCCACGTCCTCGGCCGCCAGGATGCGCAGGCCCTTCAGGCGTGCCCCGCCGGCCGGGGCGGGTGGTGACGGCAGGTGGGGTTCGGCCTCGGGCAGGGGGACGCGCAGGCAGAAGGCGCTACCGGCGCCGAGGGCGCTTTCCACGCTGATGTCCCCGCCCATCATGCCCGCCAGGTCGCGACTGATCGCGAGACCCAGGCCGGTCCCGCCATATTTGCGGGTGGTGGAGCCGTCCGCCTGTTCGAAGGGCCGGAACAGGCGGGCAAGCTGTTCGGCGTTCATGCCGATGCCGGTATCCGCCACCTTGAAATAGATGTCGTTGCCTTCCCGCGCCACCCGCAGGCGCACCTCGCCGCGCTCGGTGAACTTGACCGCGTTGGACAGCAGGTTGACCAGGATCTGGCGCAGGCGCTGGAGATCGCCGTTCACCCACTCGGGCAGATCCGCCAGGCTGGTCTCGAACACCAGGCCCTTCTGGCGGGCGGCGTCGGCGATCAGGCCGCCCGCGTCGTCGATCAGCGTCCTGAGCTGGAAGGGCCGGCGTTCCAGGCTGATCTTGCCGGCTTCCAGCTTGGAAACGTCGAGGATGTCGTTGATCACGCCGAGCAGGTGCCCGCCGGCGTCGAGGATGCGCCGGAAGGTCCGCTCGGCTTCGCGCCCGCCGCTGTCGCGCGCGCCGATCCTGGCCAGGCCGAGCACGGCATTGAGGGGAGTGCGGATCTCGTGACTCATGTTGGCCAGGAATTCGCTCTTCGCCCGCGCCAGTTGCCTCGCCGCCTCCAAGGCCTGACGCGTGGCCTGCTCGGCCTGCTTGATTTCGCTGATGTCCTGCACCGCGCCGATGGCGACCAAAAGCTTGCCCGCGGCGTCGAAGCGTAGCTCGGCCTGCTCGCGCACCCACTTCACCGCGCCGTTCGCCAGGATGCGGTGTTCGATGTCATAGGGCCGGCCCTCCAGCGCCTCGGCCCATGCCAGGGTGACCCGCTCCACATCGTCGGGATGGATATGCGCCATGAATCGGCTCAGGTCCATGGGCGCGCCGCGAGGTTCACCGAACATGCGGTAGGTTTCCTCCGACCAGGTCAGCACGTCGCCGGCGATGTCCAGGTGCCAGCTGCCCACATGCGCGAGGGCCTGGGCATGGGACAGATTGGCTTCGCTCCGGCGCAGGGCGTCCTCCATGCGCTTGCGTTCGGTCACGTCGCGCACGCTCACCACCACGCCGATCGCCCGTCCGTCCTTGAACATGGGTGTCGCGGCGTATTCCACCGGCACGGCGCGGCCATCCCGCCGCCAGAACACCTCATTTTCGGCGCGGAACAAGCGGCGTTCATGCAGCGCCCGGTGCATGGGGCATTCCGCATCCGGGTAGGGGCCGCCATCTGCGCGGGAATGATGGATGAGCGGATGGGCGCGCTGGCCGATCAGGACCTCCAGCGGGTAGCCCAACATATCGCAAACGGCTGCGTTGGCGAATCTGAAGCGGCCCGCCTGGTCGAGCTCGAACAAGCCGTCCGCGCTGGATTGCAGGATCAGGCGTGTGCGTTCCTCGGCCACTTCCAGCTCGGCGGTGCGCGCCTCCACCATTTCCTCCAGGCGTTGCTGTTGTTGCGTGAGCACGGCCTCGGCCCGTTTGCGCTCGCTGATGTCGGTATGGTTCAGCACCACGCCGGTGCCTTGCATGCCCTGCAGGGGCGCCGCCCGCAGAATGAACCAGCGTTCCCGTTGCGGCGCATGGCAGGGGTATTCCACGCTGAATTCCGGCAGTTGGCCGGACAGCACGGCGCGAATCCCCTCGCTCGCCGCCTGGGCCTCGGGCTCGCCAGCGAGCATCGCCGGGGCGCAGGCCGCCAGGTAGTTCAGGCCAACCCCCTCGATGGTGCGCGCGTCGCCGCCATTGTCGCGGGCGAACTGGCGCCAGGACTCGTTGACGCGCACGATGACCCCGTCCGCGTCGAGCACCACCACCGCGCTGTAAAGGGAATCCATGACCACGCGGATGGAGGCCTCGCTTTCCCGCAGGGATGCCTCTTCCCGCATGCGCCCCAGGTAGCTCGCCAGGATGTCGGTGACCGAGGCGATGAATTCCTCGCGCACCGGATCGCGCCGGAAAGCGGGCGGCAGGTAGAGCACGAGCACCCCCAGCACCTCACCGCCCAGCTTGAGCGGCACGCAGTAATGACCGTGATCGGGCATGCCCGGATAAACGACCTCGTGGCGCGCATCCACATGATCGGCGAACTGCAGCCGCCCGGACGCGGCCGCCTGTCCGCACAGGCAACGGCCCAGGGGCAGGCGGGTGCACTGCTTCAGCACGCCGGGATCCAGATTCCTGGAAACGCACAAACCCAGCGCATGTCCATCCTTGTCCATGAGGAAAACCCCGCCCCTGGGCAACAGGGACAGCCAGGAAACCCGCAGCAGCCGGTCCAGAAAGCGCGACAAGGTTTCCTCCATCGCCCCGGCGTGCAGGACGATTTCCAGCAGCTCGCGCAGCGCCCGCTGCTGCTCGCGATCGCGCAGGATCACCGCCTCGCTGGCACGCTCGTCGGTGATGTCGTAGCCCAGGGCGACCACGTGGGTCACCTCCCCGCGCGCATCGCGCAGCACCGTATTGCGCCAGGCGAACAGACGGCGTGAGCCGTCGCGCATCACCCACTCGTTCTCCTGCGCCCCGGCCAGCCTGTCCTGCATCAGCTGGTCGAAAACCGCGCGCGCCTCGGCCCGATGTTCGGGCGGAATGAGCAGAGCCCAGATCGGCTGCTCGCGCAGGTCCTCGAAGCGGTATCCGGTGATCCGCTCCGCCGCCCGATTGAAGCGCACGATGCGCCCCTCCCGGTCCAGCACGACGACCACGTTGCCGGCGGCCTCCACCACCGCGTTGACGAAATCGCGCTCGTCGCGCAGGGCCGACTCCGCGCGCCTGCGCTCCGTGATGTCGCGCAGGGTGAGGATCACCGCCTGCTCCTGGTCGAACAGGATGGGGCTCAGGGCGGCCTCGATGGGAAACTCGCCACCGTCCTTGCGCAGACCGGCCATCTCCCCGCCGCTTACCATATAGGGCGTGTCCCGATCGCCTGGCTGGGAAAAGTAGGCCCGCCGCAACTCGACGTGATCCTGGCGCAGGGGCTCCGGCAGGAGCATTTCCACCGCTTGGCCGAGCATCTCCTCCGGCGTGTAGCCAAACAGGGCCTCCGCCTGGGCGTTGACGCGCAGCATGCGTCCGTCGCGACCGGCAACGATGATGGCGTCGGGCGAGGTGTCGATGATGAGATTGGCCCGCGCCTCGCTGGCGCGCAATTCTCCGGTGCGTTTCTGGACCGTGTCCTCCAGCTCCCCGCGCAGGCGAATCTGTTCCTGTTCCTCCCGCTCCCGCCGCCGCAGGTCGCCGCGCACCACCCAGGCCAGCAGCCCCCCCAGCGCCAGCGCGATGACGGCGAGGCTGGCGAACTGAAACCAGAGATGACGGCGCGCGGCCGCCAGGCTCCCGGCTTCCGGGATATCCACCAGTTCCCACAGGGTGCCGGGAATCGGCGCGCGCGCCCCCACCTGCCGGGAGCGGGCCAGATCCTCGCCGCTCAGGTTGAAGTCTCCCCCCAGGCGGTCACGCCCTCCCGCCGCATCGGCCTCGATCAGGTGCGGCAGATCCTGGCGCGCGAGCACCAGGCGATGGCCGGCCACCTGATTGTTCTTCAGTAGCCGGGCCAGTGGGTCCAGGTTGAAGGCGACCAGGAGAATGCCCTCCCGGGTCCCATGCCGCCAGGGCGCCATGAGTTCGTAGTGGTAGCTGCCAGGAGTGGGATGGACATAGGGCAGGTTGGGCCGGGTGTTCGCCGCGAACTGCCGCAGTTCCTCGCGGCAAGGCTCGGCGATGTCCTCACCCAGGTCGTTCAGCAGCTCCCCCGCGGGCGTCGCCAGGGTGTGCGCCACGTGGCTCGGAAAACGGTATTCGAGCAGGGAACGCAGCGCCTGCCGCGCCTCCCGGTCGGCGGGGTTGTCGGCCAGGCGGGACAACAACTCGCCTTTGCCCTGGGCGAGATAGGTGATTCCGTCCCTTTGCGTCTCGATCAGATCGGCAAGCGCCTCGGCGGCGTCGCCGACGCTGTGGCGCGCCATCTGCCGCTGGAAATCGAGTTGCGTGTGGTAATCCGCCCGCACGCTCCAGAACAACGCGGCCAACACCCCCACCAGCACCAGGAACAGGGCGCCGAAAACATGGCGGGTGTGGGATATGAACGGCATGGACGCATCCAGCGAGCTTCGTTGAATGGGTATCGGCGAAACGGCGCGAAACTTTATGGACTCGCCGACACGCCAGGTAGGCCACCTCATCCCGGCCAGATGCCTTGTCGGCGCAGGCCGGCGCGGACCCGCCGGCCAAGTCAGCCAGCCGGAACAGGGCCACCGGGTTTCACTTGGCGTGGGAGATCACGTCCATGAAGCATCCTGAGCGGTTGATCGGTTGGCAAAATCCACGCCTTGTGAGCGCGCGCACATCCGCGCGGAAATCAGGATGTTGCGCGGTGTCAGTGCGTGTTCGCAGAACTCCGCCAGGCGCA
>JBBIIR010000135.1:0-5857 GCA_037446455.1 Hydrogenophilales bacterium
GCAATCCGGCAGGCGCTTGGCGAGGGCGGCGTAGAGGTCGCCGTATTCCGCGACGTAGCCCAGGGCGGGCACGCCGGCGTCGGCGGCGCGCAGCTCGGCGCGGCCCAGGCCGCCGCGCTGGGAGACGTGGATGCTGTCGATGGCCGTGGCGGCGAGGCCGTCCCAGGCGCCCAGGCGTTCGAGGATCAGGCGCGTGCCCTGCGACAGGGCCAGGGCGCGGGGATCGGCGACCGCGAGGCGCTCGCGGGCTTCGAGCAGCGCCACGGACAGGCCCGAGTCGCGCAGGGCCAGCGCCAGCGACATGCCGACCGGGCCGCCGCCGACGATGGCGATGTCGACCTGGGTGAGGCGTGAGGCGTGAGGCGTGAGGCGGTCAGCGGGCACGCATGGCCTCCTCGATGTCCGCCACCGATTTCGGCGCCGCCGTCGTCAGGACGCGGGGCGCGTCGGTGGTCACGAGGACGTCGTCCTCGATGCGGATGCCGAGGTTCTCCAGATGCGCGGGCACGTCCTTGCCGGGACGGAAATACAGGCCGGGTTCGACGGTGAGGGTCATGCCGGGTTCCAGCGCGCGCCAGACCCCGTCGCGCTTGTATTCGCCGGCGTCGTGCACGTCGAGGCCGAGCCAGTGGCCGGTGCGGTGCATGTACCAGGGTTTGTAGGCTTCCGCCTCGATGAGGCCGTCGATTTCACCCGCGAGCAGCTTGAGGTCGACCAGGCCTTGCGTGAGCACGCGCAGCGCCGCCTCGTGCGGGGCGTTGAAGCTGTTGCCGGCGCGCGCCGCGTCGATGGCCGCGGCCTGCGCCGCCAGCACGATTTCGTAGACGTCCTTCTGGGTGGCGCTGAAGCGGCCGTTGACCGGGAAGCTGCGCGTGATGTCGGCGGCGTAGCCGTGGTATTCGCCGGCCGCGTCGATGAGCAGCAGGTCGCCGTCGCGCAGCGCCTGGTCGTTGCGCACGTAGTGCAGCACGCAGGCGTTGGCGCCGCCGGCGACGATGGGGGTGTAGGCCGGCGCCTGGCAGCCGCCGGCGCGCAGCACGCGCGTCAGTTCCGCCTCGACTTCCCATTCGCCCATGCCCGGCCGGCAGGCGCGCATGGCCGCGCGATGGGCGGCGGCGGAGAGGTCGGCGGCGCGTTGCATGAGTTCCACCTCGTGGGTGTCCTTGAGCAGGCGCATGGCGTCGATGAGGCCATGCGCGTCGAGCAGGCTGGCGGGCGCCGTCACGCCGGCGCGCGTCTTGCCGCGCACGGCGTTGATCCAGCCCATGACGCGGGCGTCCCAACTGGCGTCGGCGCCGAAGGCGTAGCAGACCCGCGCTTCGTTCTCCAGCAGCGCCGGCAGGCGCCGGTCCAGTTCCGCGATTGGATAGGCGGCGTCGAAGCCGAAGGTCGCCTTCGCCGCGCGCGGGCCGTAACGGAAGCCGTCCCAGATTTCCCGTTCCTCGTTCTTCTCGCGACAGAACAGGTACTGCCGCGGGCGCTTGCCGGCGACCAGCACGAGCACCGCTTCGGGCTCGGGAAAGCCGCTCAGGTAGTAGAAGTGGCTGTCGAAGCGGTAGGCATAGTGGGCGTCGCGGCTGCGCATCGCTTCCGGCGCCGTGGCCAGGATGAGCACGCCTTCGCCGAGGGTTTTCAGGAGCCGGTTGCGGCGCGCGCGATGGACTTTCAGGTCGGGCTGCATGTCTTCTCCTCGCGCGCCCCGGCGTGCATAAGTTCGCGATCCAGGGCCGCCAGACGCGCGGGCGTGCCGACGTCCTCCCAGCGGCCTTTGAAATGCTCGCCGGTGACCCGGTTCTGCTGCATGGCGGCGCGCAACAGCGGGGCGAGCCTGGCTTTGTCGCCGGGGGGAATGCCGGCGAAGAGTTGCGGCCGGTAGCAGCCGATGCCTGAAAACGTGAGGCTCCCCTCTCCCGTGGGCGGGAGAGGGGCTGGGGGTGAGGGGATGCGCGTAGCAAGTTGCCGCCAGATTTCCTCAAGCACGGATTCCGTCTCCGTCAGGATCTGGTTATTCCAGAACCGCAGTACGGTGATGCCCCGTCTTTGCAAATATAGTGTCCGTTGTTGGTCATACGTTCGTTGGCCCGCATGTTGCCCACCGTCCAGTTCGATCGCCAGATGGACTTCGGGACTATAGAAATCCAGGATGTAGGGCTCTACCGGGTGCTGGCGGCGGAATTTCAAGCCCATCAGGTTTCGGTTTCTGAGCAAGTGCCAGAGCAGGGCTTCGGCATCCGTTTGGGTGGTGCGCAAATGTCGGGCGTGGACAAGCAGCCCATCAGGTAATTCGCGGGGAGGGTTGGGAGGGGGAATGGAATCGGCTTGACTGATTCCCTCACCCCCGACCCCTCTCCCGCTTGCGGGAGAGGGGGGGTAGGCGCGGCCCGCTCGCAAGACGAAATCCCCGTCGGGGTGATGCGGCGGGTTGTCCACCAGCACCAGATGCGCCAGATGCTCCGGGTTCGCGGCCATGTCGGCGAGGACCGGCGCCAGCCGGGCGTAGTCGAATTCGGTGTAGACGTCGCCGTTGGTGACCAGGAAGGGCGCGTCGCCGAGATGCGGCAGGGCGGCGGCGACGCCGCCGGCGCTCTCCAGGGGCTCCGGCTCCCGCGACCAGGCGATGCGCACGCCCAGTTCGGCGCCGTCGCCCAGGTAGTCCTCGATGCGCTGGCCGAGATGGGCGTGGTTGATGACCAGATTGTTAAAGCCCGCCGCCCGCAGGCGCTCGATCTGCCAGACGATGAGCGGCTTGCCGCCCGCCGCCAGCAGGGGCTTGGGGGTATGGTCGGTGAGGGGGCGCATGCGCTCGCCCAGGCCGGCGGCGAGGATCATCGCCTTGGGCGGGTGAGGCGTGAGGCGTGAGGCGTGAGGCGGCGGCATGTCAGAAGCTGTAGGCCACCTGCGCCGCCTTGCCCTCGATGGCGTCGAGCAGGCGCAGGAAATCGCCCAGGCCGTTGTAGCGGCCGCAGGCCTGGCGCAGGTAGCGCATGACCAGCGGCATGTCCTTCAGGTAGCCCTCCTTGCCGTCGCGGTGGCAAAGGCGGGCGAAAATGCCCAGCACCTTGATGTGGCGCTGCACGCCCATCCATTCGAAATCCCGGTAGAAGGCGCCGAAGTCCCGATCCACCGGCAGGTCGGCCTGGCGGGCGGCTTCCCAGTAACGCACCAGCCAGTCCAGCACGTGCTCTTCGTTCCACTGGATATAGGCGTCCTTGTAGAGGGACGCCAGATCGTAGGTGATGGGGCCGTAGACCGCGTCCTGGAAATCCAGCACGCCCGGGTTGTCGCGCCCGGTGACCATCAGGTTGCGCGAATGCCAGTCGCGATGCACATAGACCTGGGGTTGCGCCAGATTGTTGGCGAGGATGGCGGCGAAGGTGTTGTCGAGGACCGCCCGCTGCTCCGCGTCCAGTTCCACCCGCAGATGCCTGGCCAGATACCAGTCCGGAAACAGTCGCAGTTCACGCAGCAGCAGAGCCCGGTCGTATTCCGGCAGTTCCAGGGGGCGGCTGGCGGCCTGGATCCTGATCAGGGCGCTGTTGGCGTCGCGGTACAGGCGGTCGGCATTGGTCTCGTCGAGGGCGGCCAGGTAGGTGGTGTCGCCGAAGTCGGTGAGCAGCAGAAAGCCCTCTTCCAGATTTTCCGCCAGGATTTCCGGGGTGTTGGCGCCGGCTTCGCGGAACAGGCGGGCCACGTGCACGTAGGGCCGGCAGTCTTCGTGTTGGGGTGGCGCGTCCATCACCACGCGGCTGCCGGATGCCGTGGTGGCGCGGAAATAGCGGCGGAAGCTGGCGTCGGCGGAGGCCGGTTCCAGGCTCAGGAGGGGATCGGGCAGGACGGATTGGGTCCATTCCCGCAAACGGGCGAGACGTTCCAAAGCTATAATCCGGCGGTCAAAAAAGCGCCCGAATTCTAGCACCCCACCCATGCCCGCCGCCGTGCCGCCATTCGCGCGCCCCATTCTCCTCCTGTGCCTGGCGGCGGCCATGGCTGGGGGAGGCGGGCCTTCCCAAGCGGCGGCGCCCTCCCTGTTGCTGAAATCCAGCGGCAAACTCTCCGGGCCCGCGGCCAAGAGCTCGCCGGCGCCCGGGCCGACTTACATCGAGGCCGACCGCCTCGCCGGCCAGGAGGACCGGGAAGTGGTGGCGGAGGGCAAGGTGGTCGCGCGCAATCTGCGCGAGCGCATCGAGGCCGACTGGCTGCGCTACGACCAGGTCGCGGATGAGGTCGAGGCGCGCGGTCGCGTGGTGTACAGCCAGAACCGCGACCGCATCGAAAGCGGCGATCTGCGGCTCAAGCTCGAATCCCGCCTGGGCAGCGCGCGCGACGTGCGCTACGAGGTCTATGCCCCGGACGGACGGCGTTCGCGCGGCGGCGCCGGCAGCCTGAATTTCGTTGGCGTGGACCGCTACGAACTGAAAGACGCCAGCTACACCAGCTGTGCCGCCGGCGACGACGACTGGTTGCTGAAAATGCGCGAGCTCGACCTCGATTACACCCGCAATGTCGGCACCGCCCGCCACGTCAGCGTCGAGTTCCTGGACGTCCCCATCCTGTATGCGCCGTGGCTGGATTTTTCCCTGGACAACCGGCGCAAGACCGGATTTCTGGCGCCGTCCTACGGCGCGTCCGATGAACGCGGCGTCGAACTGGTGGCGCCGTGGTACTGGAACATCGCGCCGAACCGGGACGCCACCCTGTTTCCGCGCGTCATGAGCAAGCGGGGGCTGCAACTGGGCGCCGAGTTCCGCTATCTCGAGCGCGATCCGCAACAGCACTACAACGGCGAATTGCGCTGGGAATACCTGCCCGACGACCAACAGGCGGAGCGCGACCGCTACAACGTGGCGCTGCGCCACGACCACCGCTTCCGCGAGCGCTGGTCGGGCAGCCTGCACTATGAACGGGTGTCCGACGACGATTACTTCGCCGACCTGTCCAGCCTCATCAGCCAGACCTCGCGCGTCAACCTGCCGCAGCAGGGCAGCCTGAGCTATGACGGCGGCTGGTGGCGGGCCAGCGGCCTGTACCAGCGCTACCAGACCCTGCAGGACCCGGACGCTCCCGTCACCGAACCCTATCACCGCGTGCCGCAGCTCCTGCTCACCGCGCACCGGCAGGTGCCGGGCCAGTCCCGGGCCTTGTTCGATTTCGCCGGCGAATTCGTGCAGTTCGATCATCGTGGCGGGAATTTCGTGCGGGGCGGGCGCCTGCATGCCTATCCCAGCGTGCGCGTGCCGCTGAAAACCGCTTATTCCACCATCACCCCGCGGCTGGGCTGGCATTACACCCGCTATTTCCTGGATGGGGACAGCGTCAACAATCGCGACGCCGTTTCCGCCGCGGCGCCCACCAGCGGCTATGCCGACGCCAGCCGCGGCCTGCCGGTCTTCAGCCTGGACGCCAATCTCCTGCTGGAGCGGGAATGGTCGCTGGACGCGGGCCAATACACCCAGACCCTGGAGCCCCGCCTGTTCTACGTCGATATTCCCTACAAGAACCAGGACCGCATGCCTGTGTTCGACAGCGCGCTCAAGGATCTGTCCCTCGACGAGATGTTCAGCGAGAACAAGTTTTCCGGCGTCGACCGAATCAATGACGCCAAGCAGCTTACCCTGGGCCTGACCTCGCGCTTCCTCGACCGGGAAAACGGTGTCGAGCGCCTGCAGGTCACTCTGGGCCAGGTGCATTACTTCAGGGATCAGCGCGTCGGTTTGACACCGACTACGGCGGTGAACAGAGCCAATACCTCGGACGTCATCGCCAATATCAGCGGCCAGCTTACCCGCCAGTGGCGCGTGCAGTCCGGCATCCAGTACAACACCAGCGACAGCGATCTGGTCAGGGGCAACATCGGCGG
>JBBIIR010000136.1:0-5802 GCA_037446455.1 Hydrogenophilales bacterium
ACGTTAAGGAGCCCCCATGCAAGCGATTCTTTCCATCGACGGGCTGGCCAAACACTTTCAACTGCACGAGCAGGGCAAGCTCATCCCCTCCTGCGCCCACGTCAACCTCCAGGTTTGGCCGGGCCGGCTCACCGCGCTCGTCGGCCCCACCGGCGCGGGCAAGTCCTCGGTGCTGAAATGCGTCTACCGCACCTACCTGCCCAGCGCCGGGCGCATCCTCTACCGCGACGCCGAAGGCCACGACATCGACCTCGCCCAGGCCTCCGAGCACCGCCTGCTGGCACTGCGGCAGGACGAGATCGGCTTCGTCACCCAGTTCCTCCACTGTCTGCCGCGCAAGGGCGCGGCCGAGGTGGTGGCGGAGCCGCTGCTGCGCCGGGGCGAGCCGCGCGATGAGGCTCTTGCGCGGGCGCGCGACATGCTCGACCGGCTCAACATCCCGCAACGGCTGTGGAACGTGCCGCCCGCCACCTTCTCCGGCGGCGAGAAGCAGCGGGTCAATCTCGCGCGCGGCTTTCTCGCCCGCCCGCGCCTGTTGCTGCTGGACGAGCCCACCGCCAGCCTGGATCCGAAGACCTCCGAGCGGGTGATCGAACGCATCGAAAGCCTGAAACAGGACGGGGTGGCCATGCTGGCCATCTTCCACCACCCGGATCTCGTGGCCCGCCTGGCCGACCACGTGGTGAAACTCGCGCCGCCCGTGCCGCTGACCGAAACCCTCAAGGAACTGATCGCATGAAGACCCTGCTCACCGGCGCCCGCGTGGCGCTGGCCAATGAAACCCGCGACAAACTCGATGTGCTGATCGAGGATGGCGTCATCGCCGCGCTCGACCCCGAATCCAGCGGCAACGCCCGCGTCATCGACCTCGTCGGCCGGCTGCTCATGCCGGGCATGATCGACCTGCACTGCGACGCCCTGGAAAAGGAGGTGGAACCCCGCCCCAACGTGCATTTTCCCCTCGACTTCGCCTGCGCCCAGGCCGACAAGCGCAACGCCGCCGCCGGCATCACCACGGTGTATCACGCGCTGTCCTTCGCCAACCACGAGCTGGGCGTGCGCAACAACGCCTTCGCCGCCGAGATCGCGCGCGCCGTGCACGCCTGGCAGGCCCACGCCCTCATCGACAACCGCGTGCACGTGCGCTACGAAGTCACCGACGAAACCGCGCCGACGGTGCTGAGGACGCTCATCGAAAACGGCGATACCCACCTGATGTCCTTCATGGACCACAGCCCCGGCCAGGGTCAGTTCCGCGACGTGGAGGCCTACCGCGCCTACCTCGCGCGCACCTATAAAACGGACGACGCGGCGCTGGACGACATCCTGGCGCGCAAGGCCGAAGCCGCCTGGGGCGCGATGGCGCGCATGGAGGCGCTGGCCGCGCTCGCCCGCGCCCGGGGCGTCGCGCTCGCCAGCCACGACGACGACTCCCCGGCCAAGGTGGACACCGTGGCCGCGCTGGGCGCGGCCATCTCCGAATTCCCGGTCAACGTGGAGACCGCCCGCGCCGCCCGCGCGAAAGGCCTGGCCACCCTGTTCGGCGCGCCCAACGTGCTGCGCGGCAAGTCCCAGTCCGGCAACATGCGGGCGCTGGACGCCGTGCTGGAAGGCGTGGCCGACTGCCTGTGCGGCGATTACTCCCCCGCCGCGCTGCTGCCTTCGGTGCTGAAGCTGCCCGAGCTGGCGGACATTCCGCTGCACACAGCCATCGCCTTCGTCACCGCCAACCCGGCCCGCGCGGCGGGGCTTGCCGACCGGGGCGAGATCGCCGCGGGCCGCCGCGCCGACCTCGTCGCCGTGAAGTGGCTGGGCGGGCTGCCCCAGGCCGAGCGGGTGTGGTCGGGCGGCAAGCCGGCGCTGTCCGCGCATTTCGATCATCTGTGATCATGAGCGGCCGCCTCGTCTATCTCATCGGCGCCTCCGGCAGCGGCAAGGACAGCCTGCTCACCCATGCCCGCGCGTGTATAAGCAATACATTGGGCGGTGAATCCGGCGCTGATTCTATTGTCATCTTCGCCCACCGCTATATCACCCGGCCGGCGGACGCCGGCGGCGAGAACCACGTCGCGCTCAGCGAAGCCGAATTCGCCGCGCGCCTGCACGCGCGCCTCTTCGCCATGCACTGGGACAGCCACGGCCACCGCTACGGCATCGGCTGCGAAATCGATCAGTGGCTGGCCAGGGGGCTCACCGTGGTGATGAACGGCTCGCGCGAGTACCTGCCCGAGGCCGGACGGCGCTACCGGGAACTGGAAGCCGTGCTGGTCAGCGTATCGCCGCAGGTCTTGGCCGAACGCCTGCGCGCGCGCGGCCGCGAGAGTGACGAGGCCATCGCCCGCCGGGTGGCGCGCGCCGCCGCCTACGCCGAACCGGCGGGCATCCGCCATCGGATCGCCAACGACGGCGCGCTGCATGAGGCAGGCGAGGCCTTCGTGCGCTTGCTGACGCACTGATGAGCCAACAATATCGTAACGTGCCGCCGCTGTTGTGACGGCGCCAGTATGGCCTTGCGCTGTTGCGCGCTGGCCGGGGAATACGCATGCGTTTTGACTTCATCGCTTCGCGCCGTCTGGCGCGCATCCACAGGGTAGCCACCCTCGCCGGAGGCTTGGCCACCGGATTGATCGTTTCGCACGCCCATGCGGGACGACCCATGATCACCGACGATGCCCGTATCGTCGATGCCAGGGCATGCCAGCTCGAAAGCTGGATCCAGGACAATCGCGACAGCACCGAATACTGGGCGCTGCCCGCCTGCAACTTCACCGGCAACCTGGAACTGACGCTGGGCGGCGCGCTGACGCGCGAAGCCGGCGAAACCGCAACCACCGACATGGTGGTGCAGGGCAAGACCCTATTCAAGCCGCTGGAAACCAACGGCTGGGGCATCGGTCTGGCGGTGGGGACGGTACGCCATCCCCAAGCCGCTGCTCGGGATTGGTACGCCTACGTGCCAACCAGCTTCTCGTTCCGCGACGACGCGGTGGTCATGCACGCCAATGTCGGTTGGTTGTGCGAGAGCGCCAACCGACGTGACTACCTGACCTGGGGGCTGGGCGCCGAGGCCCGGCTTGCCGAGCGCACCTGGTTGATCGCGGAAACCTTCGGCCAAGGCCAGGACAAGCCGTCATATCAACTCGGTCTGCTCTACTGGCTGGCGCCGGATCGCGTCCAGATCGACGCAACCTATGGCAACCGCCATGGCGGCGGCGAGCGCTGGTTTTCCATCGGACTGGTATTCCTGTCCGCGCCCTTTCCGCCGTGACGCCAGTCCGGCCACCCAACTCGAACCAACCATGCCAGACCCCGAGTCGCTGCCACCTGCGGCGCTCATGCGACCATGACACTGATGAGGCACACATGATCCATCTTTTCAACATCGACCTAAACCGATTGCGCTACCGCCAGGCCGAATCCGCCGCCGACCTTGCCGTCGAAGGCATTGTCTGGGTTGACGTCGTAGCCCCCACCGAGGAGGAGCTGGGCTGGATACGCGGGGTTTTCCACGTCGCGGCCGAGCCCCCCGAAGAAGCCGAAGACATCGAGGCCAGCGCCCGCATCTACGAGGAAGGGGACGCTCTCTACCTGCGTACCGACTTCATGAGCGGACGCCAGCAAGGTTACGAAATCGTGCCGACCCAGCTGGCGATCAACGGGAACAGGCTCATCAGTCTGCATGAGGCGGATGTGCCGATCCTCCGCCTCATGCGCATGCGCATGCGCAACCGGGATCGAGGCGCCTCGCACGTCGGTGCCATGGATCTGCTGCTGAATCTCTACGCCATGGATGTCGAGTATTCCGCCGATGCGCTGGAAGGTATCCACGCCGAACTCAAGGAAATCAGTTCAGCGGTGCTGGAGGAACGGCGCGGCTCAGACACTGAGGCGGCCGACTTCATCGCCCGCGTGGCAAAGCTGGAGGAACTCAACGGCACCATCCGCCGCAACCTGATGGACACCCGTCGGACGTTGTCCTTCCTGACCCGGGAGCAACGGTTGGGGAAGCCGCAGGTCAAGGCGGTGCAGCAGGTTATGCGCGACATCGAATCGCTGGATGGCCATACCGCCTTCATCTTCGACAAGATCAATTTCCTGATGGACGCCATCATTGGTTTCATCAATATCAACCAGAACAAAGTGGTGAAAATCTTCTCGGTGGCAGCCGTGGCCATGCTGCCGCCCACCCTGATCGCCAGCATCTACGGCATGAACTTCGAGTACATGCCCGAGCTTTCACAGAAGTGGGGCTATCCCATGTCGCTGTCGCTGATGCTGGTGAGCGTGGTGGTGCCATTCTGGTATTTTCGGCGCAAGGGGTGGCTCAAATAGAAGAGGAGACGGCGTGCGCCTGAGCTTCCTCGGCACCGGCGCGGCGGGCGGCGTGCCCCTGTGGGGCTGCGATTGTCCCGCCTGCAAGCGTGCCGCCTGGGTCACGGACCATCGTCGCGCCCCGTGCTGCGCGCTGGTGGAGGCGGGGGGCGAGCGCATCCTCCTCGACGCCGGCCTCATGGATCTGGCGGAGCGTTTCCCGGCCGGCAGCCTCAGCCGCATCCTGCTCACCCACTACCACCCCGACCACGTTCAGGGCCTGTTTCACCTGCGCTGGGGCGTGGGCGAGCCGCTGCCGGTTCACGGCCCGCCGGACAGCGAGGGCTGCGCCGACCTCTACAAAAACTCCGGCATTCTGGATTTTCAGCGCCTGCGCAAGTTCGAGCCGCTGCATTTGGGCGCGCTCACCGTCACCCCCGTGCCGCTGATCCATTCCAAGCCCACCCTGGGCTTTTGCATCGAGGCCGACGGCGCGCGGCTGGCCTACCTCACCGACACCGTCGGCCTGCCTCCCGCTACGCGGGAATTCCTGCAAGGTTTTCGCCCGGACGTGCTGGCGCTGGATTGCACCCACCCGCCCATGCAGACGGCGCCCCGCAATCACAACGACCTCAACCTGGCGTTGGCGATTTACGAGGACCTGGCCGCGCCCCGCACCTTCCTCACCCACCTCTCACACGATCTGGATGCCTGGCTGATGGCGGCGGACATCGTGTTTCCGGAGCGCATCGCCATCGCCACGGACGGCGGGACAGTACAGATTCAATCGGGCTCAACCACGAAGCTGTAACCGTGCCGCCGAAAACCGATACCTTCGTAAAAGAGGTGAGCGGCCGTGCGCTTAAGGTTCGACGACAGAGTGAGCTTGTAGCAGCCCGCATCGCGGGACCGAGCCAGGGCGAAACGCATCATGGCCCGCCCGATGCCCTGCTTTTGGCGATCCGGTGAGACAGCCACGTCCTCCACAACAGCCGAAGGCGCGCCCAGGTGCGCCAGATTGTCCATGATCAATAGGCTGAAGGCGCCGACGACGCGGCGGTTTTCCTCGGCGACATAGAGCGTGTAATTCGGATAGGCCCCGAAGCGCCGCCAGATCGCGTAGGCCTGTTCTTCCGTGAGCACGTTGCCATCATCCATGCCGGGTTGGGCGTACAGAGCCAATATCCCCGCGAGATCAGCCCGCGTGGCGGGCCGGATGATCAGAGCGGGTAAAGGATTGCATGGCGCTTCAGGCATACCAAATTCTCTCTTCACATCATGGGTCAACAGGAGTGTCCGGTTAGAAGTCGAACCAGATCAACTGCTTGCCAGATTCACCACTATGTTTGCCGCTTGCCCACTCACAGCGAAGGACGATTGCGCTGCCGGGCTCATGCGTGCAACCTTGGCCAGGACCGTTCGCGGCACATCGGCTGTGCGCCCACGCGGGGGCCATGGCGACTTTTTCAATGGGGATACAGCATGAAATTC
>JBBIIR010000137.1:0-5800 GCA_037446455.1 Hydrogenophilales bacterium
AGGACTGCGGCATGGCCTTTTTCCGGCGCAAGGACAAGCTGCGCGCCTACCACGAGGGCCGGGCCTGGGAAATCCTGGCGCGGGAGGTGCTGGAGGTCGGCTACGCGCGGGACATCAGCTGGTACTACCTGGGCGCCGCCGCGGAAGGTTTGGGCCTGCCCGCGGCCGGCGAGTATTACCGGCGCGCGGCGGAACTCGCCCGCTTCAAGGAAACCCGCTGCAAAAGCCTGCTTGCCGATCTTTGCAACGGTATCGATTTGCCACGCCAGGCCGAACAGGCCTTGGCCCGCCTGGCGCCATGAGCGCGCGTCCGGTCGAGGTGGCCGCCGCGGTCATCGAGCGCGCCGACGGCAGCTTCCTCATGGCCCGCCGCCCCGAGGGCAAGGCCTATGCCGGCTGGTGGGAGTTTCCCGGCGGCAAGCTGGAGGCGGGCGAAACCGCGCGCGAGGCGCTGCGGCGGGAATTGCGGGAGGAACTGGGCATCGAGGTGACGCAGGCCGTGCCCTGGCTCAACCGCGCCTTCGTCTATCCGCACGCGCATGTGCGGCTGCGTTTCTTCCGCGTCACCGGCTGGCACGGCGAGCCGCATCCGCACGAAGGCCAGGCGCTGGCCTGGACGCGCGCCGAGCAAGCCGAGGTGGCCCCCATCCTGCCCGCCAACGGCCCCATCCTGCGCGGTCTCGGCCTGCCCCTGGAATATGCGGTCTCCGATCTTGCCGCGCTCGGCGAGGCGGCTTTCCTGCGCGCCCTCGACGCGCGCCTGCGAGGCGGGCTGCGGCTGCTGCAACTGCGCGAGAAGCAGCTCGACAGGGAGAACTGGCGCCGCCTCGCGCGCGAAGTGGTGGCGCGTTGCCGCGAATTCGGCGCCCGCCTGCTGCTGAACGGCGACGCGGCGCTGGCGGCGGAGCTGGGCGCGGGCGTGCATCTTTCTTCCGGCCAGCTCTTGGCCGCCGCGTCGCGGCCGAACCTGGAATGGGTGGGCGCTTCCTGCCACGATCCCGCCGAACTGGCGCGCGCCGCCGAGCTGGAACTGGATCTGGTGGTGCTGTCGCCGGTGCTGCCCACCGCCAGCCATCCCGGCGCGGAAACCCTGGGCTGGCCGCGCTTCGCCGCATGGGTGGCGGACTACCCGCTGCCGGTGTTCGCCCTGGGCGGCCTCGGTCCGGATGACCTGGAAATCGCCCGCGCCCACGGCGCCCATGGTGTGGCGTTGAAGAGCCAGGCATGGCGCGCGCCATGAAGGCGTCCCGCTGGATGGGCGTGCTCGCCCCGTTGCTGCTGGCGGCGCTGGTGGGCGCGGTGCTCTGGTTCAAGCCGGCGCGTCAGGAGCCTGCGGCGACGCGCGCGGACTGCGCCGAGCTCACCCGCGGTTGCGCGCTGAGCGTCGAGGGGCGCGCCATCCGCCTGGGGGTCGATCGCGAAATCCGCGCGCTGCAACCATTCGGGCTATGGTTGGAGGCGCCGGGCGTGGCCAAGGCGGAAGTCCGCTTCACGATGCCGGACATGGACATGGGCTTCAACCTCTACGTCCTGCGCCCCGGCCCCGACGGCGTGCTGCGCGCCACGGTGACGCTGCCGGTATGCGTCAGCGGCTCGCGCGAGTGGTTGATGACCCTGGACCTGGACGGGACGCGCCTGAGCGTGCCCTTCGTCACCAACTTGTAATAAAAGCCGCTATCGGCGCGCATATAATGCGTCGCTACCGGCGAAGCCGTGAGATCGAGGAGGGGCGATGCCCAGCGAACACATTTACAAGCAATTCGATGCCGACCTTGAGGCGGTGCGCGCCCGCGTCCTGGAAATGGGCGGCATGGTGGAGGAACAGGTGACCCAGGCCGTGGAGGCGCTGGTGACGGGCGACACCAAGCTGGCGGAACAGGTCATCGACCAGGATCACCGGGTCAACTCCCTGGAAGTGGCCGCGGACGAGGCCTGTACCCAGATCATCGCCCTGCGCCAGCCCACCGCCGGCGACCTGCGCATGATCCTGACCATCATCAAGACCATCACCGACCTCGAGCGCGTCGGCGACGAGGCCAGCAAGATCGCGCGCTTCGCCATCAAGGTCTACGACAACGACCGCATCGTCATGCCGCGCTACAACGAAATCAAATACATGGCCGGCATGGCCACCAAGATGCTGCGCGAATCCCTCGACGCCTTCGCCCGCCTCGACGCCTCGGGCGCCGCCGGCGTCGCGCGCCAGGACATGGAGGTGGACGAGGAGTTCCACCTCATCACGCGGCACCTCATCACCTACATGATGGAAGATCCGCGCACCATCTCCACCTTCATCGACCTGCTGTTCGTGGTGAAGGCCATCGAGCGCATCGGCGACCACGCCAAGAACATGTCCGAGTACGTGGTGTTCATGGTCAAGGGCAAGGACGTGCGCCACACCACCATCGAGGAACTCGAGCGCCAGCTGCAGTAGGCGGCTGGCTTTCCACGCAAAAAAGCCGGCTCTTGCCGGCTTTTTTGTCGCCGCGGCGGCTGGGCATGGCCCACTCTCGCGCCTGTTCAGTGCCCGCTGGTCTTGCGCGCCTCCAGAACCACGGCGTGTTTGCGCGTCTTGCCGTCGCTTCCCCGCAGGTGCAGGGTAAGGGGCACCTTCTGCCCGGCAACGATGGGCTTCTTCAGGCCGATGCACATCACGTGCAGGCCGCCCGGTTCGAGGTGCACGGCCTGGCCGGCGGGCAGCGGGATTTCCCGCATCTCGCGCATTTCCATGACGCCGTTTTCCATCTTCATGTAGTGCAGCTCGACATGGCCACATGTGGGGCTGGAGCCGCCCACCAGGGTCATGGCGGTGTCGGCGGTGAGGGTCATGAAGCCCGCCGCGACCTTCTGGCCAGGCGCGGTGGCGCGCATCCAGGGCGCCTCCACCTTGAGGGCGTCGGCCAGCACCGGGCTGGCCAGGGTGAGGCTCAGGAGGACTGCGAGCGGGATGCGGTACATGGGTTTCCTTTCTCCGGGAAGAACGCGTGATGAGACTCAGAATTTTACGTTCAAACCGGCATAGATCGATCGACCTGGGCCGGGTACGGGGGTGCCCCACTGCGGATAATTGGGCGGGGGCGGATTCGTCATGGTCGTGCCCTGACCCACATAGGCTCCACCCAGGGGCAGGTCATACATGCGGTCGAACAGGTTTTCGATGCCGAAGTCGATGCTGTAGCCTTTCTGTTCGTAACGCGCGCGCAGATGAATCAGGCCGTAGCCGGCGGTTTCCATTTCGTTGCGTACTTCGGAAACCTTGTTCTTGCTGGACACGAACTCGCCTTCGATGCTGTTGCGCCAGGCGCCGAACTTGTGGGTCAGCTTCAGGCGGGCGGAGAGGGGCATGATGTTGTAGAGGTGGTCGCCCGTATCGCGGTTCTTGCCATGGGTGTAGTTGAGCAGGCCCATGAGGCCGAAATCGCCGGCCCTGCTGCTGCCCAGCGGCATCTTGCCGGAAAGGTCGATGCCATAGAGACGAGCGGACGCGTTGGCATAGCGCAGGACGCTGAACTGGTTGCTGAGCGGGACTGCGCGTGGCGTGTTGGTGGTGGCGTCCCACTGGATCGCGTCGATGTAGTCCTCGACATGGGTGTAATGGGGCGTGGCCTTGAACTCCCAGCTGCGGTCGGCGGCATGCCAGGCAAAGCTGGTCGAGAAGGTATACGCCTTTTCCGGCTGGAGATCGGGATTGCCGAAATAGCCGTTGCCATCGCCGACGAAGTTGTTCATCAGCGCCGCCATCCGCCAGGTCGACCAGCTATAGCGCTCGTACAGGTTGGGGGAACGCGTCTTTTGCGCCACGCCCAGCTCAATAGTTCGCGTGGCGTCAGGCTTGTAGCGCGCCAGCCAGGTCAAATCCCAGTTGTGGTCGGTCTTGCTGCGGTCCGCGTTGTTGAAGGCCACGGCGTCCCGGGTCTGGTTACCCGGTCCCCCCACTCCGGCAGTGGGAGGCGCGGCCAGGTTGTAACCATGCACCTTGCCCGCATCCATCTTGACCGTTTCGTGGCGCAGGCCGAACAGGCTGGTCCACTCCGGGGTCAGGCGCGCTTCCCACTCGCCGAACACGGCATAGCGATCACGCTGGCCGTCGTTGATGTTCCAGAAGGTGTTGGGCCACATCCCACCGCCGGAAGGGGTCCACCAGTCATCCAGACGATAGGCCTGAAATTCGGCACCCACGCGCAGGAGCTCATCGGCCGCCAGGCGGATATCGGCGCCGAGGCTGAGACCGGTGTTCTTGCCGTCCGTGTACATGGGCATGCCGGCGGCACAGTTGGGGCCGATGGGCGCGCAGGGGGTGGCGTTGCCGCCGGGCGGGTTGTTGCCGCCCGAGGCCGCGCCATACCAGTAACGCTTGTCATCGCCGAAATCCATCTCGTGTTCGGTGTGCTCGTAATAGGCGCGCGCCTTGAGGGCGCCCCAATTCCGCTTGCCCGTGTAAGCCAGGTTGAACTGGTCGCTGACGTTGTCGGTCATGTCCATGCGCTGGTTGGGGTAGTTCTGGTCAGGAATATGCTGGCGGCCAACCTTGAAATCGAACTGGTGATCGTCGTTCCTCCAGGCCAGTTTCAGCGCCTGGTTGATGGTTTCGTAAGCCGTCGAGCCGACCTCGTCGCGATCCAGGGTGTGCCCCGCGCGGCCGCTGAAAGTGTAGGTCTTGAAATCGTCCCCGGCGGAGTAATTGCCGGCCTTGGCGTAGGCGCCGGTGTAGCCCAGGCTGAGGCTTTCGCTGGCCAAGGTGAAGGCCAGATTGGCGCCGCGGGCATCGCCGTTGCCGCGATAGAAGGCGCCCGCTTCCCCCTTCAGGAGCTTGCCCTGGCCAGGGCCGGCGAATTCCGCCGGGGCGGATTCCACGAGGATGCTGCCGCCGATGCTGTCGCCTCCCGCGCTGACCGGAGTGACGCCCGCATAGACCTTGACCTTGCTCAGCGCGCTGGGATCGATGTACGAGAGCGGGGAATTCATGTGGTTGGGGCAGGCGGCGATCAAATCCATGCCGTCCACCTTGATGCGCAGGCGGTCGTTCGCGAGGCCGTGCATCACCGGCAGGCTGGAGACGCCGCCGGCGCCGTACAGGCTGACGCCTGGAATATCGCGCAGCAGGCTGGCGCTGTCGCTGGTGGTGGCGCGTCGCGCGGCGATGTCCGCGTCGTCGAGGCGGAGGAGCATGAGCGGATCGGGTACGGCGCGGGTTGCGGTGACGACGATGCTGTCGAGGGTGGGAATGTCCGCGGCGGGGGCCGGGCTGGCGCTCAGGGCGAGCAGGGCGGCGAGGGGCTTGAGGCGGGTTTGCATGGGTGCACGTTGGCGAAGAAAGCGCTCATGTTAGGCAGCGTCGACGGCATCGGGAATGTGGCATATCGCCGCATGCGCAGGCCCATCAGGTGGATTCGCGGGATGTCATCCCGCGCCGGGCCGGGACAAAAAAAGGGCTCGCCGCAGCGAGCCCGAAGCTATACGTTGGAACGTATGGAAGCCCGAACATCGTAGAAGAATCGTCGGCGCGGGGGAATGCGACATGTTGTCGCGGGGGGGTGTGGCGGCGCTGCCGTAAAATCCGGCCATGCCGGTCTTTCCTGAATCCGCCCCGGGCCGCGACGCGCTGCCCGTCAGCGCGCAACGCCGCCTGATCGTCACGCGCGCCGCGCTGGTGCTGGCCGAGGCGGCGGGCATCGGCCTGCTGGTGGGGGGGCTGCGGGCGGGTCCGCCGCTTGCCGCGCTGGGCCTCATCGTCGCCCTGCATGCCCTGCTCAACGCCGTCGCCGTCTGGCGGCTGCGCGCGGGCGGCGGCGGCACGACC
>JBBIIR010000138.1:0-5784 GCA_037446455.1 Hydrogenophilales bacterium
AAACGCGTGCCTTGGCCGGGAGCACGCGGCGATGCGAATGCCCGCCCTCGCGCGTGAGGTGATACGCCGCCCCCTCCATGTCGAACGGCGCGCCCTGCTCGATCAGCCAGCGCACCGCCGCCGGCGCCGACTCCACCACATGGCGCACCACGGCCTCGTCGCACAGCCCGGCGCCGGCCACCAGGGTGTCGCGCACATGCTCGTCGAAACTGTCGTCCCGCCCCATGACCGCGGCGATGCCGCCCTGCGCCCAGAAACTGGAACTGTCCTCGGCCCGCTTCTTGGTCGCCACGACCACGCGCAGGGACTCCGGCAGCGACAGGGCGAGGGTGGCGGCGGAAAGACCGGAACCGATGATGAGAACGTCGTGATGGGGCATGAACGCAAACTCGAGGGAAACGCGCGCGAACGCGCCACGCTCTCGCGGCGGGTCCCGGCACGGGAAGTTATACTCGCCACGGCGAACAATGCCTAGCAGGGCAAGCAGAACAACGTGACCAGGATGCGAGCGACCCCATGAGCGACCGCGAAATCGACCTCCAGTTGGTGGAGCGCGTGCGCGCCGGCGACAAGCAGGCTTTCGGCCTGCTGGTGGAGAAGTATCAGCGCAAGCTGCTGCGCCTGCTGTCGCGCATGGTGCGCGACCCCGACGAGGTCGAGGACATCGCCCAGGAAACCTTCATCAAGGCCTACCGGGCGCTGCCCCAGTTCCGCGGCGACGCGGCTTTCTACACCTGGCTCTACCGCATCGGCGTGAATACCGCGAAGAACTACCTGGCCAGCCGCGGCAAAGCCATGCCGACGCTGTCGGAGCAGGCCATCGACGAGGACGACGAACCCGACGAGCGTCTGGTCGTCAAGGACATCGGCACACCGGAATCGGAACTGCTGTCGAAACAAATGGTCATTGCGGTGAACGAGGCGGTGGATGCGCTGCCCGAGGAATTGCGTCAGGCCATCACCCTGCGCGAGATGGAAGGCATGAGTTACGAGGAAATCGCCGAGGCCATGGATTGTCCCATCGGTACCGTGCGGTCCCGGATCTTCCGGGCGCGCGAGGCCATCGCCGCGAAGCTGCGGCCCATCCTGGACACCCCGGAAGACAGAAGGTGGTAAAGATGAGAGCTCTGCACAACCTGGCGGCGCAGGCCGACACCCCGCCGCGCGAAAGCCGCTTATCCGCCCTGCTCGATGGCGAACTCGACGACGAGGCGGCGCGCGCCCTGCTGCGTGAAGTCGCCGCCAACTCGGCGCATCGCGAGCGCCTGCGCGACTATTGCGCGATCGGCGACGCTCTGCGCGGCTACGGCCACGACGCGACCCGGCTGCGGCGACGCGTGTTGGCCGCCCTGGAGCGGGAACCCACGCTGCTGGCGCCCATGCCGAAGACGGCGACGCGGAAGCCCGCGCTGTGGCTCGCCGCCGCCGCCGTCACCGCCATCACCTGGGGCCTGTGGAGCCTGGCGCCGCGCGAGGAAGCGCCCGCGCGCATGGCCGCGCACGAGGAGTCGCGCCTCGCCCAGGCCGCCGCCGCCGACGGCGTGGCGTCCTATCTGGCCGCGCACCAGGACTTCGCCCAGGCCGTGGTGGCGCCCTCGGAAATGCGCTTCACGCGGGTCACGCTGGCGGGGGCCGATCAGTGAGCGCCGCCCCCGGCGAGTTTTTTGTGAAAGCGGCCTGGCTGCTGTGCCTGGCCAGCCTGGGCGCGCAGGCCGCCGAGCCGTTGCCGCCGGCCGAGGCCGCCGCCTGGTTGCAACGCATGGCGGACGCCTCGCGGCGCCTGGCCTATGAAGGCGTGTTCGTGTTTCAGCATGGCGACGCCGCCATGCAGTCGCTGCGCGTTTCCAACCGCCCGGTGGCCTCCGGCAAGGACAGCCGCCTGACCACCATGGACGGTCTGCAACGGGAAGTCCGCTGCACCCAGAGCGGCTCCCTGAGCCTGCTCACCGAAGGCGGCCAGGTGCGGGCGGAACGCCGCCTCAACAGTCGGCATTTCCCCGATCTCCTACCCGCCAATGCCGCCGCCCTGGCCAACTGGTATTCCGTGCGCCTGGGCGAGGCCAGCCGGGTGGCCGGCCTCGATTGCCAGGAAATCCAGCTCGAACCGCGCGACGCCTATCGCTGGGGCTATCTGCTCTGCGCCGAGAAGGACACCGCTCTGCCGCTCAAGGCCAGCATGGTCAACGAGGCCGGCCACACCCTGATGCAATACCGCTTCGCCGAAATCCGTCTGGGCGCCCTGCCGAAGAATGTCGCCGCGCCCCTGCCCGAGATGCCGGCCGCCGCCCGCCCGGTGGCCACCGAGAGCGTCGGCGTGCGCAGCCTGCCGCCCGGCTACACGCGCATCACCGCGGTCAAACGCAAACTGCCGAACCGCGGCGACGAGGTCGAGCATTGGGTGTTCAGCGACGGGCTCACGCATATCTCGCTGTTCATCGAACCCGCCCGGCAGCCCGTCGAGCCGGTGCGCGGCCAGAGCAAGCTGGGCATGATCAACATGCTGACGCGCCAGGTCGGCCCCATGCGGACCACCGTGCTGGGGGATGCCCCCTGGCCCGCCGTCGAGGCCATCGCCATGAGCCTGGAGGCGCGTCCCGCCGGAGCTCCGCGTTGACCGAGACGCCCGCCCGCGTCACCCGCGTGCGCGGCGACTCCGCCTGGGTCACCAGCGCCGCCCCTTCCAGTTGCGGCGCCTGCGGCGGCCGCGGCTGCGGTTCATCGGTGTTCAGCCGCTTCTGGCACCCCGATGAGCCCGAATATCAGGTCGACAACCCCATCGGCGCCGGCCCGGGCGAGCGGGTCGTCATCGGCGTGCCGGATGGCGCCCTCTGGCGCGCCGCCCTGGCCAGCTACATCGCGCCACTGGCCTTTCTGCTGCTCTGCGCCATCCTTGGCAGTTTCGCGGCCGGGGAACCCGGCGCCATCGCCGGCGGTCTCTCGGGGCTGGCGCTGGCCGCCGTCTGGCTGGCGCGTCGACGCGATGCGCGCGGCGTGCCGGTCATTCTGCGGCGCGATGCGGAGGCCCGGGTCTGCGGCGCGCGCGCTGGCGACGCCGGCGCGTGAGGCATGCGGACAGCGTCCGGACATGATTATGGATTTTACCAATCGAGGTATGACATGAAGAAATGGCTGGCCCTTCTGGGCATTGCACTCGGCTTCTTGGCGGGCGGCGCCTTGGCCCAGTTGCCGGACTTCAGCGAACTGGCGGAGCAGCATTCACCCGCCGTGGTCAACATCACCACCACCCAGGAAGGGAAGCAGGCCAAGCGCCCGCATCGCATGCCCGACCCGGACGACATGATGGACTTCTTCCGCCGTTTCGTGCCGCCGGAGGGCGAACGTTTCATGCCGCCGCGCAGAGGCAACGGCTCCGGCTTCCTCATCTCCGCGGATGGTTACATCATGACCAACGCCCACGTGGTGGACGACGTCGACGAGGTGGTGGTCAAGCTGCACGACAAGCGTGAATTCCGCGCCAAGGTGATCGGCAGCGACGCGCGCACCGACGTCGCCCTCATCAAGATCAACGCCGACAAGCTGCCGCGCGTGACCATCGGCGACCCGAACCGGCTCAAGGTGGGGGAATGGGTGCTGGCCATCGGCGCCCCCTTCGGCTTCGAAAACTCGGTCACCGCCGGCATCGTTTCCGCCAAGGGCCGCAGCCTGCCGCAGGAGAACTACGTGCCCTTCATCCAGACCGACGCGGCGATCAACCCCGGCAACTCGGGCGGCCCGCTGTTCAACCTGAAGGGCGAAGTGGTGGGCATGAACTCGCAGATCATCTCGCGCAGCGGCGGCAACATGGGCCTGGCCTTCGCCATCCCCATCGACGTCGCCATGGACGTGGCCGAGCAGCTCAAATCACGCGGCAAGGTCAGCCGCGGCCGTCTGGGCATCGTCATCCAGGACGTCACCGCCGACCTGGCCGAGACCTTCGGCCTCAAGTCGCCGCGGGGCGCCCTGGTCTCCGACGTGGAAGCCGGCAGCCCGGCGGACAAGGCCGGCGTGCAGGTCTCCGACATCGTCCTCAAGTTCGACGGCAAGCCGGTCAACGCTTCCATCGACCTGCCCCGTCTGGTCGGCGCCACCAAGCCCGGCACCCGTTCCAGCCTGACCGTCTGGCGCAAGGGCGCGCAGCGTGAACTGGCAGTGGTCGTCGGCGAACTCAGCGAGGAAAAGACGGCCGTGGCCAAGGCAACGGAAAGGCGGCCGCCGAATCGGGCCGGCATTGCCGCCACCAACCTGAGCAAGGAGCAGAAGGCCATCCTCAAGATCACCGCCGGCGTGCTGGTCGAGGACACCACCGGCCCCGCCGCCCGCGCCGGCATCCAGTCCGGCGACGTCATCGTCGCGGTGAACAACCAGGAAGTGAACAGCGTCGAGGAACTCGCCAAACTGCTCGACGACCCCGCGCGCAAGAGCGTCGCCCTGCTGGTCAAGCGCGGGGAAAGCGCGCATTACGTCTCCCTGCGCCTGGACCGGTGAAGCACCTGACCCTCTATGGCCGTCCCGGATGTCACCTGTGCGAGGACATGCGGGCGGCCCTGGAGGAATACCGCGCCGGCTTCAACTTCATCCTGACCGAGATCGACATCGACTCGGATGCCGCCCTGGCCGAACGCTACGGGCTGCTGATTCCCGTTCTGGCCGACGCGGATCGGGCAATCTGCCAGGCCTTCCTCGACCCGGCCGCCCTGCGCGCCTTCCTGGACCGGCCCGAGGGAAACGGCTAAGCCCCTGTCCTTTCAGGTAAAATCCGCGCCCACCCTTCTTTCAGAGGCACGCTTTCGTGCCTCGTGTTTTTTCATGCAAGCCCACATCCGCAACTTCTCCATCATCGCCCACATCGACCACGGCAAGTCCACCCTGGCGGACCGCATCATCCATAGCTGCGGCGGCCTGGAGGAAAGGGAGATGGAGGAACAGGTGCTCGACTCGATGGCCCTGGAGCGGGAGCGGGGCATCACCATCAAGGCGCAGACCGCCGCTCTCTTGTACAAGGCGCGCGACGGCCGGGAATACCAGATCAATCTCATCGACACCCCCGGCCACGTCGACTTCTCCTACGAGGTATCGCGTTCCCTGTCCGCCTGCGAGGGCGCGCTCCTGGTGGTGGACGCCTCGCAGGGCGTGGAAGCGCAGACCGTCGCCAACTGCTACACGGCCATCGAACTGGGCGTCGAAGTGTTCCCGGTGCTGAACAAGATCGACCTGCCTTCGGCCGACCCGGAGCGGGTCATCCACGAGATCGAGGACATCGTCGGCATTCCCGCCGACCATGCCGTGCGCTGCTCGGCGAAGACCGGCCTGGGCGTGGCGGACGTGCTGGAGGCCGTGGTGGCGCACGTGCCGCCGCCGCGCGGCGACGAGAACGCGCCGCTGAAGGCCCTGGTCATCGATTCCTGGTTCGACAACTACGTCGGCGTGGTCATGCTGGTGCGCGTCGTCGACGGCGTCTTGAAGCAGAAGGAAAAGATCCGGCTGATGTCCATCGGCGCCGACTACCTGGTGGAAAACGTCGGGGTGTTCACGCCCAAGTCGCTGCCCCGCGGCGAACTGCGCGCCGGCCAGGTCGGCTTCGTCATCGCCGGCATCAAGGAGCTCAAGCACGCCAAGGTGGGCGACACCCTGACCCTGGCCGCGAATCCCGCGGCCGAGCCCCTGCCCGGCTTCAAGGAGATCAAGCCGCAGGTGTTCGCCGGCCTGTATCCGGTGGAATCGCACGAATACGACAGCCTGCGCGACGCCCTCACCAAGCTGCAGCTCAACGACTCGGCCCTGCAT
>JBBIIR010000139.1:0-5761 GCA_037446455.1 Hydrogenophilales bacterium
TCTTGTCCTGCACCATGGCCTCGACCTTGCGCACCGCATCGTTGACGGCGGCGGCCACCAGATCTTCCAGCATGTCCTTGTCGTCGGCGAGCAGGGAGGGGTCGATGCGGATGCGCCGGACGTCGTGCTTGCCGGTCATGATCACCTTCACCAGGCCGGCGCCGGATTCGCCTTCCACTTCCATTTCCGCGATCTTGGCCTGCAGCTTCTGCATGTTGTCCTGCATCTGCTGGGCCTGTTTCATCAGGTTGCCGATTCCGCCTTTGATCATGTCGTTTCCTTGTTATGGGTGGGTGCCCGTCATCCGGATCGTGTCGTCCAGCGGGCGGATATTGTTCAGCGTCGCGTCGCATTCCCGCACCAGGGTCTGCACGAAGGGGTCGTCGCGCAGGGCGGCCTGCGCCTCGTCCTGGCGCGCCGCCTGCTCGCGGGCGCGGGCGGCGGCGGGGGAGTCGGCGGCATCGGCGGCCAGCTCGAAATCCAGCTTTACGGCAACGCCCAACCGTTCCGTCAGGGCCTCGCGCAGCTTGTCGCCGACGCTGCTCGCGAGGTGCTTCTGGCTTTCCGGCAGGCGCAGGCGCAGGTGGGGGCCGTCGCGGGAAATCAGTTCGCAATGCATGGCCAGTTGCCGCGCCAGGCCGGGCAGGCTCTCGGCGATGGCCCGCCAGTCCGTGCGCGAGACCGGTGCCGGGGGCGCGGCCTGATCCTCGTTGGCGGCCGGAATGGCGGCCAGGAGACTGGGGGTGGCGGGCTTCGCCGCCACCGCTTCGCGCGCAGGCGCGGCGGAAACCCGCGGCTCGCCCGGCGGCGCCGCCCGCGTCGCCGGCGCGCCAGCGGGCACGAAGGCGAGCATGCGCAACAGGGTCATGCTGAAGCCGGCGTGTTCGTCCGGCGCCCATTCCAGGTCGCGTCGGCCCAGGCTGGCGATCTGGTATTGCACCTGGATGGTCTCCTCGTCCATGCGGCGGGCCAGTTCGAACAGGCGGTCGCGTTCCGGCGCGTCCTCGGCCACCGCCTCGGGCACGCCGCGGGCCAGGGCGATCTGGTGCAGCAGGCCGGCCAGATCCTGCAGGGCGGCGTCGAAGGAAAACCCGCGCGCCGCCAGGGCGTCGGCCTCGCGCATGAGGCGGGGGCCGTCCGCCGCCGCCAGGGCTTCCAGCACCGGCAGCAGATAGGCCTGGTCGACCACGCCGAGCATGGCGCGGGTCTCCTCCTCGCGCACCTGGCCGCCGCCATAGGCGATGGCCTGGTCGGTCAGCGACAGGGCGTCGCGCATGCTGCCGGCGGCGGCGCGGGCCAGCAGGGCGAGGGCGCCGGACTCGAAGGGGACCTGTTCGGCCGCCAGCACCTGGCGCAGATGGCCGCTGACCTGGACGGCGGGCATCTGCTTCAGGTTGAACTGCAGGCAGCGTGACAGCACCGTCACCGGCACCTTCTGCGGGTCGGTGGTGGCGAGGATGAAGATGACGTGGCCCGGCGGCTCCTCCAGGGTCTTCAACATGGCGTTGAAGGCGTGCTTGGAGAGCTGATGCACCTCGTCGATGATGTACACCTTGTAGCGACCGGCGGTGGGTGCGTACTGGGCGTTCTCCAGTACCTCGCGCATGTTGTCGATGCCGGTGTAGGAGGCGGCGTCGATCTCGATCAGGTCGACGAAGCGGCCGCCGTCGATCTCCCGGCAGGCCGCGCAGGTGCCGCAGGGCTCCGGGGTGACTCCGGTTTCACAGTTCAGGCACTTGGCGAGGATGCGCGCCAGGGTGGTCTTGCCGACGCCGCGCGTGCCGGTGAACAGGTAGGCGTGGTGCAGCCGGCCCTGCGCCAGGGCATTGGACAGCGCCCGCACCACATGTTCCTGGCCCACCAGTTGGGCGAAGCCGCGCGGCCGCCATTTACGGGCGAGGACCTGGTGGCTCATGGATGCGCGTCCCGCCCTGGATTGTCAGTAGTTGTAACCGAGGCGGACCTGATGGAAGCTGATGCCGTCGTTGGGGTCGCCGAGGCCGGCGTTGGACAGGTGCTGGAAGCGGTAGCCCAGTTCATAATGGTCCTTCTCGCCCAACAGCCAGCCGAAGCCGATGTGGTCGCCGAAGCTGAAGTGGCTGCCGAATTCGCGCTTGTCGTTGATCTTCTTTTCGGACAGGTAATGCGCGCCGATGCCGGCTTCCAGGAAGAAGCGGCTGAGGTTGGGGCTGAGGCGGAACACCGGGCCGATGCCGACATCCCAGAGGTTCCTGGCGCCCCGGCCGTCGCCGTCCCAATAGCCCAGGCTCGCCTCCCAGAAGCCGGTGACGTTCCAGTTGCGGCCCAGCATCCAGCGCTTGTCCCAGTTCCAGCGCAGGGCCACGCTGATCATGTCGGTGGAACTGTCACCGCTGCCCAGCTCGATGCTGGAGCCGCTCAAGGCGAATGCGGAGGGCGCGACGGACAGGCCCAGGGCGAGCGTCAGGACGGATAGCGGGCGTTTGCTCATGCAACAACTCCTGTGATCGGCATGGCCAAAAAAGGGGGTGGCGAGCCCGACCCCCGGCACTGGCATCGATCGCTGTGGCTGCTTCCTTCCGGACCTGACCAGGTTCACGACTTAGCCATGCGGGGAGACCCGCCACGCCGCATTCTAACTCAGGAGCGCCCGACCGGTTTACTCGTCTTCGGCCGGTTCGGCCACCCGCCGCGCCCGCACCGCCTCGGCCAACTGGCGCAGCAGGGGTTCGGTGGCATCCCAGCCGATGCAGGCGTCGGTGATCGACTGGCCGTAGGCGAGCGGCTTGTCCGGCTGCAAATCCTGGCGGCCGGCATTGAGGTGGCTTTCGATCATCACCCCCATGATGCGCCGGTCGCCGCGCGCGATCTGGCCCGCCACGTCGGCGCCGACATCGATCTGGCGCTGGTACTGCTTGCTGGAGTTGGCGTGCGAGCAGTCGATCATCACCTGCTGGCGCAGGCCGGCGGCGGCCAGCTCGCCGCAGGCGGCGTGGACGCTGTTGGCATCGAAGTTGGGCTGCTTGCCGCCGCGCAGGATGACGTGGCAATCCTCGTTGCCGGCGGTCTTGAATACCGCCACGTGGCCGGATTTGGTGATGGAGATGAAATGGTGGCGGGAGGCGGCGGCCTTGATGGCGTCCACCGCGATCCTCAGGTTGCCGTCGGTGCCGTTCTTGAAGCCCACCGGGCAGGACAGGCCGGAGGCGAGCTGGCGGTGCGACTGCGATTCCGTGGTGCGGGCGCCGATGGCGCCCCAGGCCACCAGGTCGGCGATGTACTGCGGGGAAATCAGGTCGAGGAACTCGGTGCCGCAGGGCAGGCCCAGTTCGTTGATGTCCAGCAGCAGCTTGCGCGCCAGGCGCAGGCCCTCGTTGATGTCGAAGCTCTCGTTGAGGTGCGGGTCGTTGATCAGGCCCTTCCAGCCCACCGTGGTGCGCGGTTTCTCGAAATAGACCCGCATGATGACGACCAGATCCCGTTCCAGCTCATCCTTCAGCGCGCGCAGGCGGTGGGCGTAGTCCAGCGCGGCCTTGGGGTCGTGGATGGAGCAGGGGCCCACCACCACCACCAGGCGGTCATCGGCGCCGCGCAACACGTCGTGGATGTCCTTGCGCGCCTGGAAGGGGGTGCGCAGGGTGGCGTCGCCGGCCTTGAGCTCGCGCATCAGCTGCATCGGCGCGAGCAGTTCGTCGCCCTGCTCGATGCGGGTGTCGTCGGTGCGGTAGTGGGTCATCTGGGTTTCCTCGTCGATGCCGGCCCTGAAACGAAAAACCGCCAGGGGCCTGGCGGTTTTTCGGGGGGCTCGATACAACTTGCGTGTTCAGCGCCTCCCGGCCGCCGTGGCCAGGAAGTGGGGAAATCGAAAAAAGCGCCGAGAAATCAGGGTCATGGGCCGGATGCTAACAGAGCGTGCTGCGCCGCGACAAGGCGGCTGCCTGATCCCGCTCAGCCCACCTTGGGCAGGCGATGCAGGGCCGCCTCGATCTCGTGCTCGGGATAAGCGAAGTCCTCCAGCTGGCCGGAGAAATAGCGGTCGTAGGAGGACATGTCGAAGTGGCCGTGGCCCGAAAGGTTGAAGAACAGCACCTTCGGCTCGCCGCTGGCCTTGCAGCGCAGGGCTTCGTCCATGCAGGCGCGGATGGCGTGGCAGGACTCGGGCGCGGGGACGATGCCCTCGGCGCGGGCGAAGGTGACGCCCGCCTCGAAGGTGGCGATCTGCGGCACCGCCACCGCCTCGATCAGCTTCTCGTGGTAGAGCTGCGACACCAGGGGCGAATCGCCGTGGTAGCGCAGGCCGCCGGCGTGGATGCCGGGGGGCATGAAGTCGTGGCCCAGGGTGTACATCAGCATGAGCGGCGTGAGACCCACCGTGTCGCCGAAGTCGTAGGCATAGTGGCCCTTGGTCAGGGTCGGGCAGGAGATGGGCTCGGCCGCCACCAGGCGCACGTTCTTCGCCTTCGGGTCGCCGGCCGCCTTGTCCGCGAGGAAGGGGAAGGCGGCGCCGGCGAAATTGGAGCCGCCGCCACAGCAGGCGAACACCATGTCCGGATAGTCGCCCACCTTCTCGAACTGCTTCTTGGCTTCCAGGCCGATGACGGTCTGGTGGTGGCAGACATGGTTCAGCACCGAGCCCAGGGCGTAGTTGGTGTCGGGCCGGCTGGCGGCCTCCTCCACGGCCTCGGAGATGGCGATGCCCAGGCTGCCGTTGGAGTCCGCATCCAGTTCCAGAATCTTGCGCCCGGACACGGTGTTGGGCGTGGGGCTGGCAAACACCTCCGCGCCCCAGGTCTGCATCATGGAGCGGCGGTAGGGTTTCTGGTTGTAGGAGATCTTCACCATGTAGACCCGCACCTCCACGCCGAACATCTGTCCGGCCAGGGCCAGGGAGCAGCCCCACTGGCCGGCGCCGGTCTCGGTGGCCAGGCGCTTGATGCCGGCCTGGGCGTTGTAATAGGCCTGGGCGATGGAGGTGTTGACCTTGTGCGAGCCGGCGGGCGAGACCCCCTCGTACTTGTAGTAGATCTTCGCCGGCGTGCCCAGGGCGGCTTCCAGCTTGTGCGCGCGGAACAGGGGGCTGGGCCGGTACATGCGGTAGGCTTCGCGCACCGGTTCGGGGATGGGGATCCAGCGCTCGGCGGAGACTTCCTGCTCGATCAGGGCCATGGGAAAGATGGCCGCCAGGGCCTCGGGGCCGACCGGCTTGCCGTCCTGGCCCAGGGGCGGCGCCGGCTTGTTGGGCATGTCCGCCACCACGTTGTACCAATGCGTGGGAATGTCGGACTCGTCGAGCAGAATCTTGGTTTGCGGCATGAAGGTCTCCGTGGTGGGCGCCGGTGGAACATGCCCGCCAGGGCGTCCTGGCGCCGTGACGGGCATCAAGCGCCGGCGCCTCCCCCGGCGCCGGTCGATCCGCGGAACTATACTCGCGCGCTCCGCCAAGCGAAAAGCACAGGACCATGCCGCATCCCGACCTCACCGAACACACGCTGGAGTCCAGCGACGAATACCGCGGCCGCCTGCTGCACGTGAAGAAGGACCGGGTGCGCCTGCCCGACGGCGGCGAATCCAGCCGGGAATACATCCTGCATCCCGGCGCGGCGGTGATCCTGCCCTTCTTCGAGAACGGCGACATCCTGCTGGAACGCCAGCACCGCTATCCCCTGCATCGCGATTTCCTGGAACTGCCCGCCGGCAAGTTCGACCCGCACGAGACCGAACTCGCCTGCGCCCAGCGCGAACTGCGGGAGGAGACCGGCTACGTCGCCTTGAAGTGGCGGCA